>RFNL01000372.1 GCA_009927195.1 Betaproteobacteria bacterium
ATGGCGGCCATGTTCTGTGTCCATACCAAACCGGTGAGGAATTGGACTTTATCGCGAACGATCAACTCTTGCGCCACCCGCTTGGCCACATCGGGGTTGGGTCCGGTATCGTCGCGGGTGATGAGTTCAAGCTTGACGCCAGGGGGCAACTTGTCGGCGTTGAGCTTCATGTAGAGCTTGACCCCTTTGTCCAACTGATCGCCTTGGGCAGCGGCCGCACCACTGTAAGAACTGATGAATCCGATCTTGATGGTTTGTGACAGGGCGGGTGCAGCAAAGCCAATCAGTGTGGCCACCAAACCGGCGCAAATGGACGCATTGATTTTCATTTTGTCTCCTAAAGCAAGCGTGTAATGGCCCACAGTTCAATGCAAGTGGGCATCGTAGTCTAGCAAACTTCGACTTTTGCAAAGACCGCCGGCGCATTTGATCATGCGGGCAAACCCCAGTTGGTTGGCAAAATCAAGCGTACTTTGGCAAGACAAGAGGCTGCCGTTAGGCGTGATCCAGCGCGGTGGCATTGCGATCGCGCAGCAGTTGCACAAAAATCAGCACCACAGCGATCAAGCACAAATCCACCAAGGCCATCACATGGGCCGATTCCCAACGATCCACGAATTGGGTGACAGCGGTCACGCCCATGGATTGACCCAAAAACAAACCACTGGCAAACAACGTGACTGCCGTGCCCCGAGCTTGGGGGACCATTTGGGTGACTTTGGCTTGCAAGGTGTTGTGAAACATGGCAAAGCCGTAGCCTGTGAAAAAACAAGCGGGAACGACCAAGGCCCACCATGGGGAAGAGGCAATACAGGCAAAGGAAAGCACCAAAGCGGCACCGCCGCACGCGGCCATGCGCACCTCGCCCAAACGCGCTATGGTGGGCTTGGCCGTTGCCATGAAGAGCATGCCACCGAGCCCAAATAATGCGCTGGTGCCTCCAGCCAGGGTCAAGGACAGGCCATGGGTATGGTGCAAATGAGCCGCTGTGATGGTGAGCATGCCAAACACAGTGGCGCCTTCCCCTAGCCCTATGAGCAATAATTTCCGCGACCATGCCAGCCCAAGCACCAGGGCCGTCTGCTGCACAAAGCCCGCAGAGCGCGCAATGGGGCTTTGGCCGACTTGTACCCGCTGATGATCCCGCCACAGCAAAAGCGCCACCATCGCAAACAGCATTGACATGCCACCAAAGGCCCAGCGCCATCCCAAGGTTTCGGTGAGCAAGCCCCCCATCCATTGACCTGCCGTGAGGCCCAGCATCGTGCCCAGGCCCACCCGCGCCAGTGTTTCTTGGCGTTGCTCATAACTAACTTGGTCACCGACCCATGCCAAGGCCAGGGGAACGATGGCTGCGCTAGCCATGGCGGTGATGATGCGGGCCAACACCAATTGGTCCAGGTCTTGGCTGACAGCGCACAGCAAGGCGCCGGCGCTGCAACCCACGGTGGTGAGCATCACCACTTGGTATTTGCCCCAGCGGTCTCCCAAGGGCCCGTAAATCAGTTGCATCAAGCCATGGGTGACCGCGTAGAAGGAGATCACATGGCCGACCTGACTCAATGGGGCACCAAAAACACGCGCCAAGTCGGGCAGCATGGCATCGCATATGCGTTGCACGGCCATGCTGGAAAAAGTGGCCAGCGAGAGCAACAAAATGGCGCGTTTTTGAGCCGCGTCAATCCGAGTGGAAGTCATGCGAATGGGGTTTAACCAGGCCCATGGCAATCATGGACTGCCAAGCTTTGGAGGGAAGATTCAAGGGTGATCAGACGGCGCGATTGATTTTTTGATCATACGCTGGACCTATGGAGACTTTCGTGGGGCTTGTCGCCTGTGCCTTACCTCTGAATGAAAAAGCATGCACTCAAGTTTTTTGGTGTCCCGCCGATTCCTTGGATGCAACCCACACAAGAACCATGATCATCGAACGCGTCAATCTCAAAGACATCAAGCAGCAAGACCACGTCAGCTTGCTCCAATCTCTGGAGGTTGGCGAAAGCATTTACTGCGACGATGCACGCAAGGCCCAAAGCATTCGGGTCTTGAGTTACTACTTGGTGCGCTCGAGAAAATTAGATCGAAAATTCGTATTCCGAAAGATGGACAGGGGTTGGCGCATCATCCGCGTGATCTAAGCCCTGAGATCACCCCGTGACCCCTTTGAGTAAGTAAGTCACCATTTCTTTGGTGATGGTATTGGCTTGTGCCACGATGGCAGAGGCTGCTTGCTCCCGGATTTGATAGGTGGCCAGGTTGGTCGTCTCTGCCGCCACATCCGCATTCATCACATTGCCGTATGCGCTGGTCAGCGACAAAACCATGTCATTGGAGAGTGTTTCGCGGTATCCCAGTAGCTTTTCATGCGCACCCACCAAAGACTGATAGTTCTCAATCGTCACCAATGCACTGTCGATGGTGCTGATGGCCGTGCTGGCATCGCTTGAAATGTCCAACGATGACAAGCCCAAAGCCGCTGCTGTGGCCGAGGAAAAAGACAAACTGCGGCTGTCCCCGGCGGCAATACCCACTTGCACAGACACCGAAGTGGTGGAACCATCCATCAGCGATGAACCGTTCAAAGTGGTGTAGGTCGCTACATTGGTGATGTCGCTCCGGTAATTGTCAAAGCTGGTTTGCAAAGTGCTCAAGGTGCTGGCCGTGCTGGTGCTGGCAGCCGTCACGGCCAAGGTTCGCATCTCCGTCAAATAACTGGCAATGGATGTTAAAGATGCATCCACCTTTTGCACGGCCGCAATCCCGCTGTGGATGTTGTCCAAGGTGCGGTTGTACGAACTCAGGTCGGTGCTCAAAGCCGTGGCCACCATCATCCCTGATGGATCGTCGGACGAGCGGTTGATGCGGTAAGTGCTGCTGATGCGTTCGCTGGCCGTGGTGGCCGCATCCGCCCATTTGTTGGCCGCATTGGCTGAATAAAGAGCGGCCATATTGGTGCTGGAGATCATGGAAATTCCTTTCGCAATGCCAAGATTTGCGCGAAGCTTCCCAGAAAAGCAGGTCCCAAAACACGAGTTCGGAAAACTTTAGCCCGTTTTACCTTATTTACGGTTTTTTACGACGTTTACACATGCAATGACTCAAGTTTTCCGATAAGCGGTTCAAAAGGTTTTGAACGCATTCTTTTGGGGTACAAAAATGCCCAATCTGGCACATGCGGTTCAATGCCGAAATGGCGCGACTGTGCAAGGCGCCGGCCTGCTTCAAGCACAATGGGTCGGGTTTATTGCACCAGGCTTGTCCAAACGACCAGTAACACCATGCGCTTTTGCTTCTTCGTTTTTTTTGAATTTGCCCAACTGTCCACCGACCCTGGCGGGCAAATACCAGTGAAATTGGGACATGAATTGGCCGGCTTGAAGGGTCTGACGCAAGCCCTGATCCATACACCTTTGCCGGCCAATACACCGCATGCATTTCCAGATGATCCGCAACGGCCCGATCTGGCCTGGCAGTTGTACGCCGACCAACCCGAGGATATCGAGGCCTGGCTGGAACCCGAAGGGGCTTTGAACCGCATCTTGCCGGACCTTTTGGCCCAGGTGGGGGTGGCAGGCCGCGTGGTGCAGCAACAAGTCATGCTCAACCGGCGCTTTCCGACCGCCCAAGTCGCAGGGACCACCTCGGCAACTTATTTGGTGCATTACCCGGGTCAAGCGCAAGATCTCAATGCCTGGAACTCGCACTATCTGCAACACCACCCCCGAATCATGCAGACCTTCCCCGGCATTCAAAGCATCGAAATTTATACCCGCTTGGATTGGATTGGAGGCTTGCCCGGCCCCAGGGTGGATTTCATGCAGCGCAATAAAGTGGTCTTTGCAAATGCACAAGCCTTGAGCGCCGGCTTGTTATCGCCAGTGATCCATGAAATGAGGGCGGACTTTCACCGGTTCCCTCCATTCAGCGGTGGCAATGTGCATCACCCCATGGCCACCCATGCGGCTGCAAACCTGGTTTTTCCCTGAAGATTTACCCACGGGTAGAAACAAACCCGTGATGGTCGCGCGGGTCAGATGAATTTGCGGCCCAATGGCCCTTGATCCACATGATCGTTTCGGCCCATGCCGAACGCGATGCGAATGACCGCGGTGAAGTGCGGCGCATCAGGCATGGCCTGAAAACGAGTTATCAGAATGGGTAAATGGTCAGTAAAATCCAACATCACAATTCAAGGCAATTGGGCACTGGCTGGTTTTTGATTTGACATGCTGCAACCTCTGATCAGTCTTTGGCGTCACAACTCGCGCGTCAGCTTTTTCGAAGCCATGGCTTCGCTTGAAGTCGCAGAGTCAGATAATTCAGGTTTGAGTTTTGGATCGCCCATGGGCATCCGAAGGCATTTCTATCATGCCGATGAAGCTTTGTCATACCTCAGATTTTGGATGGGGGATCCGGGTGCCCTATCCGAATTGCGGTGGTTACTGCACAAAACAGGCTCAGCCTTTTCAGGCGCCAGAGGTGGGCCTGAAAAGTGGCTTCATGCATTGGCCAGTCACATCCAAAGCGGTGGCTTGGTCATCATGGAGGAGACGGCCCATAAAAAATTCCTTGGAAAAATGGTCGCGCCTGCCGCTGGAAATGAGCTGTCTGCGTTGACATCTCTGGCCGATTTGGCCGAAATAAGTGCCTTGCCACTGCCCTCCACCCTGCTGCCCGATTTGACTTCGCTCCAAATTGAAAATGTCCAAGTTTTGCCTGAAGTGAACCAAGCCCTTGAGCAGGTGAAGCTGGCCCTTTCAGAAGTGTCCAACTTCTCCATCAGCTTGTCGCCAGCCCCCATCAAAGTGGCTGACATTCAAGCTTCCATGACCAATATCGAAGGCAAAGTGAACAACACCTTGTCATCGCTCTGATCGAGGTCATCTCATTGAAGCTTGTTGACCGCACTTTGACGACCATCAACGATGGCTCATTGAAAATCGAAGAGGCCATTGGTCAGGCTGCCAATGAAATTGCCTCTGAGGTTTCAGCCTTACCGCTCAAGGTGGAAGCGTTGCTCAAGGAAATGGGGCAAAGCTTTCAGGCCATCGCGAATCAATTGGCAGAAATTCCCAGCTTGATCAATCCTGTGCCCATTGTGGCGCCTTTGCCCGAACAAATGGCCAACTCCAGTTTGCGATTGAGGGATATTTTGGCGCAGGCCGCACAAATTCCTGTGAATCTGGTTTCACTCGCCGGCAATACCCAAGGTGTCACTGCCCAGGTGGGGCAAGCGACGCAAGCCTTGGAAGGGTTGCCATCGCAATTGATCAACTGGGTACCCGATGTGCCAACACAACTCAAACCATTGAACGACTTGGCGAGCAAAGCCCTTGCCACAATTGAAAAAGCCGACACGGCAAAGGACTTGACCACGCCATTTATTGAGCAAACAGCGGCTTTGTCGGCGGAGTTAAAGGGCATCGAACTTACTTTGAAAAAGTTAGCAGACAGTGGTGTGAGAAGTCCAGCCATAACCGATCCATTGAAATCGCGAGAGGCTATTGTGAAAGCCGAAATTCAGTCTCAATTCGACGCTTTGCATCAACAGATTGAGCAACTCAAGGCTGAATTGTCAAAGGGTGTGACTGGCATGCGCAATACAGTTGAAGATGTTGAAAAAGCATTGATGGGTGAGTTGTCTCATGCCAAAGAAATGATCCAAGCTGCCGCAACTCAAGCACTGTCGCCATTGCAGTCGGCCAAAGCGTTTACATTGGATTTTCAATCCAAGGTTCAAGAAGAGGCCACGCATTGCGAAATACTTTTCGATCAAGCCCAAAAAGAAATGGAAGAAACCTTGGCTGATCTTCGCAATGTGATTGATCAAATCCGAAAAAAATTGAACGACATGGGCGATAGGCTGACCCAAACTGGCATAGAGACCCAAGCTTTGATCGATCAATCGTTAAAACCCATTGATCAACTCAAGGACACAGCCGATGCTTGCGTGGATTCGGTTGAGAGGGCCGTTTCTGTGATCGATGAGCAAATTGATGCCGTGAAAATAAACTTGGACGATTTGTCGCAAGAAGCGGAAATGACCAAATCAAAATTGCGGGAACTGCCCAATGAATTTTCTCCTGTCAGGGATTACATTGAACAGGCATCCGAAGAAATTGAAAGCATCAAGTCGCAAATTCCTGGATTCGTCAGCCAAGCCATCAGCGCACTGGGGGTATGCAGTGAAGAACTTGAACAGGCGGATGGCCTTTGTGATAACGCCATCGATATATGCACCCGACACATGGCCATCGCGCCTCCTTGGTCATGGCCAAGACCTTGTTTCAAGGGGTTAAAACGAATTTGGTTCCTTTGCAATCGTCCATCACTGCCGCCGAGCAAATGGTCACTGCCAGTGGGAATGCCGCAACATCGCTGATGGATCAGGCCCTGTCTGTGGTTCTGGCACTTGACCCCTTGCTAGATCAAGTCTTGGACAAGATGCATGCGGCCATTGATTCGCTGTTGGACCTCATCACAAAACTTCAGCAAGGAATAGAGTTGGCAAAGTCTGCTTTGGATCGTCTCATGGACGAGATCAATGCCACTGTTTCCGAGATCCGCTCTCAATTGGATGAGCTCAACGACAGCGTCCATCGTCAGGCACAGGGTTACTTGGAAAAAATTCAACTGCAATCAACCATCGATGGACTTTTGGACAAGCTTGATGAACTATCAGCATCCATGATTGACCCCTTGGACGTTAAATTGAATCAAGCAAATGGATCGATTGCCTCATTTGTCCAAGACGCCCAAACCAAGCTTCAAATCACTGTTTCAGCTTTGGGAACTGAACTTGACCATTTGGTGGCTTGCCTGGATCATGCTCATGAAATGGCGCTGAACCAGGTCAATACATTGGACGATCAGTTTGATCTGATTCAGTCACATTGGGACGATATTGAGGCTAAAGCCGACACCCGCATTCAAAACACTTTAGATTACATGGATGGTGTGACGGATCAGGCCTTGAGCCGTGCCGCTGCTGATATGGGGCTTCAATGGACGCCTGCGGCATGAACCGTTTGATTGCTGACTTGCGGCTTTTGTGACAGAGGTGACTGCCATGACGGTATCTCGAGATCAGGCCATGGATTTCAGTGATTTGGATTTGGCATCCACATCGCTGTCGGATCAAAGCCGTCAATCAATGAACCAGTGGATGAGTGAGGCGTCATCCCAATTGAATCAGCTCAATGGAGAAATCAGCGATCAATTGGTCAAATCAGAGACGGCTTCTTCCAATCTGGACAAAGAGTCGGCGAGCATTCAAACCCAGGCTGATCAGGCTTTGACAGACAGTGATGAATTCATTCACCTTCCCAAACAAATTGAAGATGGCCTGAATGAAGTCAAAGCTCAAGCTGATACTGATGTATCGGGCGTGCAGGATGCGGCTGATAAAGCCCAATTCCAATTGGATCAAACAGCCAGCGATGCGGCGACCATCGGGCAGGGGGTGAGTGAGTCCCTTAGCAACTCCAAAGCAAGTTTGACAACCATATGGGCAGATACCAAGGCCTCGGCAACACAGGTCAATGAATCGCAAAACGAAATGATGGGGCAATTGACCACCAGCAACTCGGAAATGAATCAATCGATTGCCAAGGCCAAAGCTCAAGTCGATGCTTTTACCGCGCAAGCCCAAGACCAGGTCGACCAAGCGAATGCATCTGTGATGGGGGTGCAATCCGCTGTCGAGTTGACTCGCAAAGATGTGATTACAGCTGAAACCATTGTGGATGAGGAGGTGGTCAAGCGCGGGGGTGAGTCCAAAATGTTGGCAGTCAATCCCTCGAAGGATCTGGCCAATAGCGTGGTTGACACTTCTACAACTGCTGCCATTGGTGAAACCAAGCCTGAGAACAAAGGTGAAACCAAGCCTGAGAACAAAGCGTCACAGCTTGAGAGTGCGTCGGACTCTGTTGACAGCAATGCCCAAGTGGATGAAGAAGCCCTTGCATCTCCTGATAAGAGCCCCCAAGTTGAGACCTCCAAAAATATAATCAACCAGTCACCCGATGAAGCAGCATCACCCAAAGAATCGCAAGAAGAAAACCCAATCGAAGCATCCCATACAGACGAAGTCCACAGCGAGACTCAAGAATCAGCGTCACCCGAGGCAAGTGTTTTAGCCGATGCGCCACCTGCTGCTCCAGGGATTGATGAAACAGAGGAAAGCACTGAAGCACTTTCAGACGGCTCGAACAAAGAGTTGCTTGCAGCTGATTTGCTGACAAAGTCACAGGGGACTTTACCTCTGGCAGAGGAGATCACTGCTGTTGAAGAGAGTGAAATTTCAACTTCGGATGAAGGTTCTGTCATGGTGGATGCGGCTTCATCCGTCACCAAGCCGTTGACCATGCCACCAACCCAAAAGGCTGTGACCCCTGCCGAAATACCAGCCGATGCACCCCTGGACGAAGGGGACCTCAAAGTCGAACCAATCAACGCCGAACCAATCAACGCCGAACCACTGTCCGCTGTTGAGTTTTCTGAGCAAGATGCGGATGTTTCTGCCAAGCCCTTGGCCGATGAAATCATTGTGGCAACTGATAACGTTCAGCAGTACGCTCATGCGCAATTGCCTGTTTCGCCCCAGCAACCCTTGGACGCGCGCGCATCCGATCCGAATCTTTCGAACCCTTTCCCAACCAATCGCGCCAAGTTAACTTTGTGGCAAAGGTTCAAGCGTTTTCTCAAGCCCTGAATTTTTTCAACAGGCATGCCCACAAAATTAACATAATTTAATTAATTTATACATAAAATTTTTTATTTTTTTCTATTTTAGGTTTCTTTATTTATTTTCTAAGAAAATCCAGTAAATCGTTGTAATCTCTGTAAAACTCACTTAAACTGCACCCCCCATTGTGGTATGGGTGGCCCTTGACCAAAGCCTGTTGACATGATGGGTTCAAGCGAGCCGGGTATGTTTGTCTGGATTTCGTAAACACTTTTCATGAGGTATTTAAATGTCAGATAGCCTGCAAAAATGGGTGGGTCGCAATCGTCCTCCGCGCGTGCAAATTACCTATGACGTAGAAATCGGTAATGCTTTTGAAAAAAAGGAATTGCCCTTGGTTGTGGGCCTGATGGCCGACTTGTCAGGTCAACCTTTGAACCCACTGCCCAAGTTCAAAGAACGTCGTTTTGTTGAAATTGATCGCGACAACTTCAACGACGTGATGGCCAAAATTGCGCCGCGTTTGGACATTTCCGTTCCTGACACCCTCAAGGGAGAGGGAAACCTCAAGGTTGAACTCAACTTCAGTCAGATTGACCAATTTGAGCCCGAGTCCTTGGTCAGGCAAATTCCTCGTTTGGCCCGCCTGTTGGAAGCCAGGCAGCAATTGCGCGATTTGTTGGGCAAACTCGATGGCAATGATGAGTTGGACGCTCTGCTTGAAAACATTTTGCAAAACACCGAGGAATTAAAAGCCCTCAAAGACTCATCGGGATCAAGCGGTGCGAACGACTCGCCCGATGAAAAGTCTGTAGAGGCCAATGCCTGACGCAAGCAATCAATACCTCATTATTTTTTGTAAACGGAATTAAAAATGGCTACTAAAAAATCTTCATCTTCAGACGGTGGTACCGAGTCGGTCAAAACAGACGACTTGAGCCTATTGGATCGGATCATTCAAGAGGGAAAGATGGCTGCAGAGCCATCTCAAAGCATTTACGCCAAAAAATTGCTCGGTCAGTTCGCGACGCAAATTCTTGACGAGGGCATGAAAAGCGCACCCGACAAAGGTGTGGTTGCCATGATCAATGAGCGCATTGCAGAGATCGACAAAATCTTGACCGACCAACTCAATGCCATCATGCACCATCCCGATTTTCAGGCGATGGAGGCTTCTTGGATAGGTTTGCGCGATATGGTTTTTGGCACTGAAACCAGCAGCACCTTGAAAATTCGCCTGATGAATGTCAGCAAAAAAGAATTGCTCAAAGACCTTGAGACAGCAGTTGACCATGACATGAGCGTGCTTTTCAAGAAAGTCTATGAAGAGGAGTATGGGACTTTTGGTGGTAACCCCTACTCACTGCTGATTGGAGACTACTTTTTTGGCAGACATCCCCAAGACATGGCGCTGCTTCACCGCATATCTAAAGTGGCTGCGGCGGCCCATACCCCCTTCATCGCGGCTGTGGCACCCACCATGTTCGACATGACTTCTTTCACCGACTTGGGCGTGCCCCGCGATTTGTCAAAGATTTTTGAAAGTGCTGAACTGGCCACGTGGAGAAGCTTCCGTGATTCGGAAGACTCTCGCTATGTGTCTTTGGTTTTGCCTCGGTATGCTGCGCGCCTGCCTTATGGTTCGAAAACAAAGCCAGTGGAGAGCTTCAACTTTGAAGAAGATGTGGATGGTCGCGATCACTCCAAATACCTGTGGGGCAACGCCGCTTATCAACTTGGTTTGAGGATCACAGACGCTTTTGCGAAATACAACTGGACCACAGCCATCCGTGGTGTGGAGGGGGGTGGCAAGGTGGAAGGTCTGACTGCCCATACTTTTAAAACTGACGATGGCGACATTGTTTTGAAATGCCCCACCGAAGTGACCATCACGGATCGTCGCGAAAAAGAACTCAATGACCTGGGCTTTATTGCCATCGTCAACTCAAAAGGCTCGGACTTTGCCGCATTCTTTGGAGGACAAACCACCAACAAGCCACGTGTTTATAACTTGGATACAGCCAACGCCAATGCCGCTTTGTCCTCAAGGTTGCCCTATGTGTTGGCCGCATCGCGTTTTGCGCATTACCTCAAAGTCATCATGCGGGACAAAATTGGCAGCTTCCAAACCAAAGATTCGGTAGAAGGTTACCTCAATAATTGGTTGTCTCAGTATGTGCTGCTTGATGCGAATGCCACACAGGGCGAAAAAGCCCGATTCCCTTTGGCGGAAGGACGTGTGGATGTGCTTGAGATTGCCGGCCGTCCTGGTGCATATCAAGCAACCGTTTTCTTGCGCCCCCATTTTCAAATGGAAGAATTGACGACCTCTATTCGCTTGGTGGCCGAGTTGCCTGCAGCAGCAGGTTGATACCCTCATTGAAAGCCTGCTTGGCAGGCTCTATACAGTTTTTTGGAGATTTAAATGTCTGACGTTCTCATTCTGTGCATTGACAGCATTCCAGGTAATTCGACCATCACAGGTTATGCCGACAAAATCATTGTCAGTTCTTTTTCACACAGCGCATCCATTCCCTTGCAGCAAGATAGCGCGAAAACGGAGAGAACGGCAGGCCGTCCGATTTTGTCGGAGCTGAGCTTTACAAAAATGTCTGACCTTTCAACCACAGCTTTGTACAAGGCCTGCACCCAGGGTACCAAACTTGGTACTGTCAAGCTCAATGTGGGGCGGGTTGAAAACGGCACCTATATGAACTTCTTCACTTACACCATGACCAATGCAATGATTTCCAATATCAGCACTTCCGGTGGAGGTGGCATACCCTCTGATTCCTTCTCAATTAACTTCACAAAAATTCAGTGTGACTTCACCCAGCAAAAGACAGACTCCACCCAAAAGGGAACGGCCACTTGGAATTGGAACTTAGAGACTATGAAGTCTGACTGATTTTCAATTTCAAAGTCTTGGCTTTGTGGGCTGTCAAAGCATCAATGATTTGTTGAAATGAACCGCACAGTTGCTGCATCCATTGCGCCTTTTTTTGATCGCTTGTGCGGGGCCGATTTTGCAGTGCTCAATGGTGTCTATTTGGATGCCAGGGGTTTTCAAAAGTCTTTGTTGCTGGATTTGTCGAGGTTGCTCAACACGCGGTGTCATCTGACCATCGATGAGTACATGACCTCATCCGGTCATGTGATGAATTACGGTTTGCCCTCTCTCAGCACCTTGACATCCAACTCCAAGAAGGATTTACAAAGACTGGCGCAATTGATCCAACATGCGATCAAACTCTATGAGCCCAGGCTCAAGCAATTACGGGTCAATGCCGTGTCAGACCCTGAGGATTTCAGGTCTGTTCAAGTGGAAATTCAGGCCGCGGTCATCTTTGGAGAACAAACCCTCAGGTTTGCGCCTTCATTCCATTTGTTCCCTGGTCAAGTTGAGTTGGTATTGCAACCCGAGACGGCGTGAAAAATCGCATGAATCATTCAAATATTCAGGACGATTTGGTTGACTATTACCGCAGAGAAATGGCTTATCTGCGAGAAAGTGGTGATCAGTTTTCACAGCGTTATCCCAAGGTGGCGCAACGCTTGGCAGTCAATGCATCCGAGTCAAAAGATCCGCATACAGAAAGAATCATTGAGTCTTTTGCATTTTTAACGGCTCGCGTACAAAGGGAAATTGACCGCGAATTTCCCACCGCCGCATTGGCCATCTTAGAGAACATTTGCCCAATTTTGACCCGGCCGACGCCTTCGATGGGCATTGCACACATGACGCTTGACGCCAATCAAGGCAAGGTTATGGCTGGCATTAAAGTCCCAAGAGGCACTTTTTTGCAAGCAATCGCTTCATCGGGCCACACGTGCCGCTTCCAGACCACATGGGATGCCGAACTTTGGCCATTGAACATCGTGTCGACAGCGATTGAAGACAGTCGCGGGTTGGTATTGAAATTTGCCACACACGCTGGGGTGGCCTTGAGGGATTTGGATCTGGAACGCATTAGGTTGCATCTCAGTGGTGAGTTCATGATCAGCATGCCCCTTTACGATGCATTGGTGTCCAACCTTGAACGCATTGAAATTGGGGACGAAAAGGGCAACCGAGTATCAGATTTGTCGCCCAATCATCTGGGGGAAGTTGGCTACGCTGAGGGCGAGCAGGTTTTGCCCCAGAACGGCAGCATCAACCCCGCATTCAACTTGCTCCAAGAGTTCTTTGCCTTTCCCCATAAATTTTTGTTTTTCGATCTCAAGGATTTAAAAGGGTGTTTGGGCCAGGGCAATGGCTTCACTTTGAAATTCATCTTCAAGTCGGCATCCAAAGTTCTGTCCTCGGTCTCAAAAAATACTTTCAAATTGGGCTGTGTCCCCATCATCAATTTATTTCCCAAGACCAGCGAGCCCATCACTTTTGAGCGACGCCAGCACCAGTATTTGCTGGTTCCTGATTACCTCCGCGAATCGTCACATGAAATTCACTCGGTTGAGTCTGTGATTTCCTCTGATCCTGAGGCCAAAGAACCCCAAATCCTCCCTTATCTTTTTTCAACCGATCGGATGATGGATGAGGAGAGCCATATCTTTTGGAATTCCCACAGAGAGCAAAGCCTGCGCCCCGGCATCAGTGGTTCGGATGTTTTCATCAGTTTTGTGGACAGGTCACTCTTGAATCAAACCCCCAATAAACCTGTGTTATTTGCCAAATTGATGTGCACCAATCGAAGGGTCGCCGAAATGGTGCAAGCGGGTGCCAGGTTCATTGGTGAGTCCATTTCCTCAAATATTTTGGTTCATAACCTTTATGAGCCAGTGGCGCAAAGAAATCCGTTGTCGGCATCTAAATCCATCTTCTCGCTCATTGAAATTTTGCGACTCAACCACCATTCCTTGATCCATGATGATAAACCTGTCCAGCATTTGAAAGAACTTTTACTTTTATTTGCCGGCGATGCATCGAAAAATCAAATCCAAGTACGTGGCGTTAAATCGCTGAAAGCCAAGCCCTCCATAGCCCGTATCGGGCGAGATACATGGCGTGGGCATTGTGTCGGTAATGACATTTGGATAGATCTGGATGAATCTGCATTTGTAGGTGGATCTGGGTATATTTTTGCGGGCGTTTTGGCAAGATTTTTTGGCTTGTACACCACAGTCAATTCCTACACCAGGCTGGGCTTGATGCGCAATGGTGAGGTTTTGAGGCAGTGGCCTGCCTATGCAGGTTGGCAATGTCTGATTTGATTTCAGAATTAAAAAATGTCCCCTATCAATTTGGCCTTTTTCAAGCGGCCAGTTTGATTGAGCGAATGGCCAGCGCTCAAAATGGCTTCAGTTCACACGACCCCAAGCGCCATCCAGTTCAATTCAGGTCGCATTTATCGCTGGGTTTTCCAGCCGCCGATATCCATGCGATCAAACAGACGGATGCCGACACATACCAAATCTATTCATCGCTGTTTTGTTTGGCTGGTTCTAACGGACCATTGCCCTTGATGTTCACAGAAATGGTTCTCAGCAGCCTTCGCCAAAAGGATCCGGCGCCGGCTGAATTTTTGGATATTTTCAATCACCGGTTATTGCACCTGCTGTACAGCGTCAAACAAAAATATGAGCCTGCTTTGGGCCATCGACCGCTCAATGTCATACCCACATTGCGTTTTGTCGATGCCTGTGCCAGTTTGGGGCGCACGTCCCATGACCCCTCCAGCCAGGAAGCTGTCTGGCTGAAACATGCTGCATTGGTGGGTTCATCCCCGCGATCCATGGCCACCCTTTTGGCCATGCTCAAAGAGCGTGTGGGTATTTCTTTCCAAGCCCATCAATTCATGGGCGATTGGTTGAACCTGCCTGTGAACGAACAGGCATCGCTGGGAAACCCAAACAAACTTACCTCTGCGACCAAACTGGGCATCAATGCCACATTGGGACGCAAGGCTTGGCATCAGGGTGGCGCCATCATGTTGAAAGCCACCGGTGTAATGCCCAATGATTTCTTCAACCTGTTGCCAAGCAGTCCTTTGCACCAAAAACTCTATTGGTTGATCCAACGGCACCAATCGTCGCACCAGCGCGTGTGTTTGGAAATCAGCATCGAGCATCAACACCTTCTCCCCAACGGTCTGGGTCATTGTCAGGGACCCCGACTCGGGTTGAGTTCCTGGCTTTCGAAAAATGTGCGCATCAATTCCGCGCAGGCTGGCGCACCCAGGCGCATGGATGCCAGTCGATTTTGGTTATCCGGCGAAACCAGCCATTCGACTGCTCCTGCGGTCTGATGATCTCCAAAGATGTTTGCAAATGAAAATTGATCTCAGAACGCTGCTGACCAAGCTCAACCCCACCTGCAAGCAAGCCATACGGCTGGCGGCTGAGTTGTGCGGCGGTCAGTCCCATTTCAGTGTCGAGTTGGAGCATTTTTTATACAAATTGATGGAGGCAAAAGCTCCTGACTTTGATTTATTGTTGAATGAATTCAATATTGATCCGGGCAAAGTATTGGCACAGTTACAGCATCGCTTGGATCAACTCAAACGAGGTAACAAAGGCACGCCAGCGATGTCGGGCGTCTTTGCGCCTTTGTTTCAAGAGGCTTGGCTGTCCAGCTCGGTTTTGCTGGGGCAGCAGCAAGTGCGATCGGGAACCATTCTGCTGGCTTTGCTGGAAGATGATGCGGTCAGGGGCACCACATTTGAAATTGCACCCCTGTTGCTGGAAATCCCCCGAGAAAAATTGCGCAATCAACTCGCCCAATTGTTGGCTTCATCATCAGAGGATGCTGGTCTTGCATGGGTCGGGGCGGGGCAGGCCGAAAGCGCTGATATGGGGGCGTTGAAAAGCCCCCAAATGCCCAGCTTGGCCAGCACTGAAAATTCCAAAACACCCAATCTAGACCAATTCACGATTGACCTGACCGCTCTGGCCAGGGCTGGAAAAATCGATCCAGTGCGGGGCCGCGACCCAGAGATCCGGCAGATCATCGATGTTCTTTTGCGCCGACGACAAAACAATCCCATCTTGACGGGCGAGGCCGGTGTGGGAAAGACGGCGGTGGTTGAGGGTTTTGCCCAGCGAATTATCGAGAAATCAGTGCCACCGAATTTGTTACAAGTGGTGGTGCGGACCTTGGACTTGGGTTTATTGCAAGCAGGTGCTGGTATCAAAGGCGAATTTGAGAACCGTTTGAAGTCTGTGATTGCGGAAGTCAAGGCTTCGCCTGTTCCCATCATTTTGTTCATTGATGAGGCCCATCAGCTCATCGGCGCCGGGGGTGCAGAAGGACAAGCGGATGCTGCAAATTTGCTAAAACCGGCCTTGGCCAGGGGTGAATTGAGGACGATTGCAGCAACCACCTGGGTTGAATACAAAAAATATGTGGAGCGCGATCCTGCGCTGGCCAGGCGCTTTCAGGTGGTCAAGGTCGAGGAGCCTGCCCCTGAGGTTGCCGTGGAAATGTTGCGCGGTGTGGTGCCCACGCTGGAGAGGCACCACGATGTGGAGGTGTTGGATGAAGCGGTTCGCGATGCCGTGCGGCTGTCGCACCGTTACATCACAGGCAGGCATTTGCCCGATAAGGCCATCAGTGTGCTGGACACCGCTTGTGCAAGGGTGGCTGTTGGTCAAGCAGGCAAGCCCATGGTGTTGGAGGAAGTCGAACAACAAATGGCCACTTGCGAAGCTCAACTGCGTTTGGTCCAACACGGTGTTGCCACTGGCTTGGATCGCCAAGCTGAGATCAAGCCGTTGCAAACGGAGTTGGCCAGCTTGAAAAGCAAACACCAGCAATTGATTGAAAAACTGTCGGCTGAACGCCATGCCGTCGGTGAAATACTGGCGTTGCGCAAGCGGATCATTCAAGAAGGCGTGCAAGCACTCCACCTTGATGAGGATACGGTGAGCCATACCGAGCAATTGAAGCGGTTGGAAAAGGGTTTGGAAGCGATTCAAGACGACGAACCCCTGGTGCCCGTTTGTGTGGATTCACGCACGGTTGCCGATGTAATTTCGGGTTGGACCGGAATTCCCGTGGGCAAGATGATGGCCGATGAAATCCATACCGTCTTGCATTTGAAAGACAGGTTATCGGAACGTGTGGTGGGTCAGGGTGAGGCCTTGGATGCAATTGCCCGGCGCATCAGAACATTTCGTGCCGACCTCGATGACCCCGAAAAACCAGTCGGTGTTTTCATGTTGGTGGGCCCCAGTGGTGTTGGAAAGACAGAGACAGCATTTGCCTTGGCGGACATGCTTTATGGTGGTGAGCGCAACATGATCACGATCAATATGTCTGAGTTTCAGGAGCCGCATTCTGTTTCCAGCCTCAAGGGAGCACCACCGGGCTACGTGGGTTACGGAAAAGGAGGCGTTTTGACTGAGGCAGTCAGAAGACGTCCTTATAGCGTGGTGCTGCTCGATGAAATGGAGAAGGCGCACCCTGACGTGTTGGAGGTTTTTTTCCAAGTATTTGACAAGGGAAGCATGGAAGATGGTGAGGGTATTTCCATCGACTTTAAAAACACTTTGATTTTGTTGACCTCGAATGCGGCACAAGATGTGATCACCCATGCATGCCGGGGCCGACAACGCCCGTCCATGACCGAATTGACCGAATTGATGCGGCCCGCCCTGCTCAAAGAATTCAGCCCTGCTTTTCTCGGGCGAATGGTATTGGTGCCGTATTTTCCCCTAGGAGACGAACAAATAGCGAATATCGTGCGGCTAAAACTTCAAAAATTGGTCGACCGATTTGACACCAACCATCATGCCAAATTAACTTGGGATCCAGAGGTCATTGAATTGATCACCCGGCGTTGCACCGAGGTAGACAGTGGCGCGCGAAACATTGACTTTATATTGACGCAATCCATCTTGCCGGAGCTTTCTTCCATGGTTCTAGAGCGGATGTCCATGCTAAAGCCATTCAACTCGGTCCATATTAAAGTGAATCTGCAAGGCCAATTCGACTACATGTTTTCGGATAAACCCATGAGGGCAGTGTCTTGAGAACAGATTTTGTTCAGTCGGGTGGCTTTTTGACCATTGATTCCCCTTTGGGGGAAAACGACTTGTTGTTGGACAGCATCGAAGGCTCAGAGGGCATTTCGGAGCTTTATAAGATCAATTTATTCATGCGCTCTGGCAAGACCAATTTGTCAGCGGACAGCGTGGTTGGAAAAAACGTCACGATCAAGATGGCTGTTGAGGGAGGCACAGAGCGGTATTTACACGGCATCGTTTCCAGATTTATTCAAAGCGGATACGACGTCGACTTTGCGACCTATCAAGCCGAGTTGGTGCCATCCTTGTGGATTGCCACTTTGAACCGAAATCGAAAAATATTCCAGTCCAAGTCGGTGCTTGAAATCATCAAAGTTGTTCTCACCGCCGTCGGCGTTGTCTTTTCAGACAAAACCACCGGCAGCTATGCCGCCATCGATTATTGTGTTCAGTATGACGAGACCGATTTCGATTTCATTTCTAGATTGATGGAACATTTCGGCATTTTTTACTATTTTACATTCACCGCCAATTCGCACACCATGGTCCTTGGCGACGCCTCTTCTGCCCACATTTCATGTGTGGGTGCCAAAACATTGCGGTTTTTTCCTCGCACCGGCCAGACCAATCCCATCGACACGGTGTATCGGTTTGAGTCAGAAAACCGCATCGCTCTCAAATCTGCGACCGTATCTGACTATGATTTCATCAACCCAGCCACATCTTTGAGCGGCAACAATGTCGCCTCATCAGGCAGCGGTGCGATCTACGAATTTGGGACTGGCTCAGCGTTGGCCAGTGAAAGCGCCGCCAAAGCCAAGATTCGGGTGGAGTCAGCCCAAGCGACTTCCACCATGCTAAGAGGGGACAGTTTTGCGTACCCTTTGAGCGCCGGAAACAGTTTCACACTGAGTGATCATTTTGTGTCCGCTTTGAATGTGGCACATGTCGTGAGAAGGGTGCATCACAGCGCGCGCGATGATTTGTACAGCAACACATTTGATGCCTTTCCGCTTTCAACCCCATTTCGCCCGCCTCAGGTCACCCCTTTGCCCAGGGCTTGGGGCAGTGAGACAGCCAAGGTGGTGGGGCCCAGTGGCGAGGAAATTTGGACCGATCAATACGGCCGCATCAAAGTGCAATTCCCGTGGGACAGAGACAGCAAGGGAGACGACACAAGCTCATGTTGGATTCGTGTCTCGCAATCCTTGGCCGGAGCAGGATTCGGGGCATTGTTTTTGCCCCGAATTGGTCAGGAGGTGGTCATCAGCTATCTCAACGGCGATCCCAGTCGACCTTTGGTCACGGGTTGCGTTTATAACGGTACCCACGCAACCCCTGTGAAGTTGCCCGACCACCAAACTCAAAGCACGATCGCGACATGGTCATCCAAAAATGGATCCGCAGGAAACATTGTGCGCCTTGAGGATAAAAAAGACGAAGAGCAGTTGTATTTTCATGCGCAGAAAGACTGGCTGGCAGAGATTGAAAATGCACTGACCACCACGGTTAAAGCTGGAGCTGAGATTCACACGATTGAAAAAGGTGATCGAACCGTCGACGTTCAGACTGGCAAAGAAATACACAATGTCAAAGGCACGCGAACCCTGGACATCACCGGAGATGAGGCGCATCAAAATGCTGGCAAATTCACCCACAAGGTGCAAGGGGACTACGAGTTGGTTGTTGATGGAAAGTTGACCATCACAGTCAAAGGTGACATTTTCATCAAGTCCAGTGCCAATGTGTCGTTCGATGCAGGTGCCGCCATGGCCATCAAATCTGCCCAGGCTTTCTCCAATGAGGCTGGGACGTCATTGACCCAAAAATCTGGCACTGACATGACCCATCAAGCGGGTACCAATCTCACCCACAAGGCGGGGGCCAATCTCACCAATCAAGCATCGGTTCAAATTGAAAACAAGGCTGCGATGATCGCCAGCAAAGCGGATGCCATGCATAACGTCGAAGCAGGCGCCATGTTGACCCTCAAGGGCGCACTGACGCAAATCAATTGATGGGCCATTGCCAATGAATTCGCAAGCATCTTTGTCAATCCCAAGCCACCAAAGCATGCAGGCTGATCTTTCACCTTTTGAAGACCTGCACCCGAGTGGTGCGACATACCGACAGGGATTCCTGAGAAATGGTCAACTGCATGGTCTTCTCAGGGAATTTGATCCAGATGGTGTCTGTCGGTTGATGGCCAACTTCGAAAATGGGCTGTTGAGTGGGCTGACACAAATCTTTGACCCCAAGGGAATCCTGATTCAAAAATGTCATTACCAATCGGGAATGCCACACGGCGAGATGTCGGTTTACGCGCAAGGGAAATGTGTTCTCAAACAAATCTTCTCGGCGGGAAAGGCCTCTGGTGTATGTACAAGCTTTGATGCAGCCGGAAACATCAGCAACCAGGTGAATTTTCTGAACGGTGAAATTGAGGGGCCCGCCCTGTTTTACTCTGAGGGCAAGGTCGTGCGCAAGTCCATATATAAAAATGGGTTGCTTGATGGGTTGTCCGTTGACTATGACCGAAACGGAAAAATCACGCAAACGTCTCAATATGTCAACAATGTACTTCATGGCCCATTGACGCGTTTTTGGCCGGATGGAAAAGTGATGGAGGCATACCAATACAAAAATGGTATTCCGTTGGAGTCCCCTAAACGCTTTGACCCAACGGGCAAAGAAATAGATTCAGAGAATTCTCAAGCATCTATCTTGAACCGTTTAGAAGCCATGGTGAGGGGCAAATAATGGCCAATCAAGTTTGCATGGGGGCCATGTTGAAGTGCAGTTTTGGGGTCGCGCCTGGTACTTTGATGGTGATGCCGGTCAATTTGGTCATGACCAAAGTACCTGACGCAAACATCATGGACAACAAACCAATGGTCAACATCATGCCATTTGGCATGTGCCAGTCGATGGCCAACCCCATGGTGGCAGCTGCAACGGCGGCGGCCCTGGGCGTTTTGACCCCAATGCCATGCATTCCAATGACCATGGCCCCTTGGATGCCAGGCTCACCGACTCAAATGTTGGGCAAGCTCCCTACTTTGAATGACTCGTCCAAATTGATGTGCACTTGGGGTGGGGTGATAGAAATCAGCATGCCGGGTCAATTCACGGTTTCGGTCAAATAGAAAGTTTTTCATGGAATATCACTTCAGTTTGACGCAGCGATGGATACTTATTTTTTCTGTCCTATTTGTTTTGTTTGTGACCTGTATTTTTTTCATTGGAATAGAGGTAGGCAAAAACCATTTGTCAGCAGGTGTTAAGGAGCCCATCGGCGCTAAGTCGGACTTGCTGAAAAACATCGAGCAAGGTGCTTCTGGTGTGCAAACCGATGTTCAAACTAAGAATTTCGGTCAAGATAAAAAAGGGCAGTGAATGTTTTCCAGGGCTTACTTTGATTTGCAACGCATGATCCGTACGATTTCTATTCTGATCATGGCCATTGGACGCAGCCGAACTTTGCCGCTGGTGGTGTTCGCGGGTTTTGTTTTTTCGGCTTGTTCTTTATGGGGGCCATCCAAAATCCCCTTAAATGATCAACCCATCAAAGCCCAAGCACCGAATTGGTCGGCTCTGGTGTTGCAGGCCTCTGCGGATGCCAACTCGAACACCGCTTTGGAAGTGGACATCGTTTTTGCAGCAACCCCAGAGGTGAAGTCAATGGTTGAAGGCCTTGGCGCAGGCAAGTGGTTCACGGTGCGCGACTCCATGTTGCGCAACTTATCGACTCAATTGCACGTCATTTCCTTGGAGTTGGTTCCTGGCCAAACCATGAAGCTGGGTCGTGGTGATTATTCGCAATTGAATGCCATTGGTGTGCTTGTGTTTGCCAATTATTCGAATCCGGGTGATCACAAAACAGCTCTACCGTTAACGCAAAACTCTCAACTCGTCTTGCTCGATGCCAAAGGATTTAGGGTTTTAACAGTGCCTGCAAATTCCAAATACTGAAGATAAAAATGTCCAACACTTCACTCCTACCTCATATCCAATGGCATGAAGGAATGTTGCTGTCCCCGCAGCACTTTCAACAAGAGTCAGCCAGAGTAGACAGCTTGATTGCATGGCAGTCTTTGAGCGCCAATGCTTTGGCCTGGGGTGTCAAGTCTTTTGAATTGGATCAAAGTTTGCTGGTCAATGGCTTGTTGCGCATCAAAAGCTTAGCGGTCATTTTCCCGGATGGAACACCCGTTGAGTACCGATCCGACCATGCTGATCAGCAACCATTGGAACTCGATTTGGCAGATTGGGAAGATGAGTTTGCAAAAGGCGAATTGAATGTATATATCGCTTTGGGTATCAACCGGTCATTGAATTTGCCAGGTGAAGTCACCAGATTTCGAGGGATTGATGCACCGGCTGTGAAGGATGAAGTGTCTGAGGCATTGCCCATCGACTTGCCGCGCATGACCTACAACCTGACCTTGTTGGCTGGGTCTAAACCCTCTGCTTTGTACCAATCAATGCGACTATTGTCTGTGCGCAAAGACAATGAGGTTTATCGAACGGGTGCAGCCTTGCCGCCCCTTTTGAGGCTGACATTGGATCACCCGATAAGCGAGAGATGCTTGCAAATCGTCACACAGTTGCGCATCAAATCAACTTTTTTGGCAAAGCTGACCAGTAGCCCTTCATCACGGTTGGAAGAGCGATTGGAAACTCTGGAACAGCGCAATAAATTGGCGGTGTTGGTGAAGGCGTTGTCTGAATTGCAAGCGCTGCTGTCTTTCCATGAAATTCCACCATTTTTGCTGTACATGGTTCTTTGCAATCAATTGGGACCCCTGAGCACTTTGCGGCCCGGTTCGGTTCCCATTCAAGTGCCCCGTTGGCAACATGCAGATCCGGCCACCTCTTTCGGTCCCGTGATGGATGAAATTGAAGATTTAATGGGCGAGGTCAGCCAAGAATGGCGCACCGTTGTATTTGGATTTGACGGTCACATTTTTTCTCTACCGGGAGAAAATTTACCCAAAGCATCCGAGTTTTATGTGGGCTTGCGCGGACAGTCAGATGCGGAATTGACGCAGTGGATGAATGGTGCTGTGATTGGTTCGCAGACAGTTTGGACCTTGCTGAGCGACCGTCGCGTATTGGGTGTGGCGCGCAAAAAAGTGGATCAAGTGGAGTCCTTGGGATTGCGCTCAAGTTCTGGATACACCATTTTTTCTGTGGAACTGAGGGAAACATTCATCGTATTTGATCAACCTCTTTTGATCAGCAATGTCAATGAAGAAAAACTTTTCCCCAGGCCGCGGGAAATCGTTTTATTTGAGAGAGCCGCTCATTAATTTTCAACCTTGGATCCATCCATCATGTCTTCGGCAAATCTATCCATACACCCACCAGGAGTCATCAGCCCAATGGGGGGAGGGCAAGACCTGGCATCTGTGCAATTTAGAGACTTCTACCAAGTATTGCAACGGGCCTCGCAGCTTATTTTGAAAGTCAGTGATGCAGATGCCGCCGAAGCGGCTCAAACTTTGAGCAAAGATTTGCTTCAATTGATTGAGTTGCACACCATAGAAGCCCGACGAATTGGTGGGGCAATTGCTTTGGAGCATGAATCCCAAGCGCGTTATTTGAAAGCAGTTCTGGCCGACGAAATTTTGTTGAATTCGGATTGGGCCGGTCGCGAGCATTGGCGGCATGAATTGCTCGAAACAAAGTTGTTCAAGTCAAGCCATGCGGGCGAGGAATTTTTCAGACAAATTGATCAACTGCTTTCAAATCGTGAACCTTCACAACGCGCATTGGCCAGGTTATATCTTTATGTGATTTCTTTGGGCTTTCAAGGTCAATACAGGGGGACTGACGACATGAGCATGTTGGCCCGTTATCGCAGCGATCTTTTCATGTTTATTTTTCAGCGACAAGCTGAACTCAATGGGGCTGAACGGAGATTGTCTGAATTGCCCTACGAGAACACGTTATCCGATTATTCAGCCCATCGTTTACCGAGATTGAGCCGTTCTTGGATTCGGCTTATCTCGCTTGTGCTTGGCATGCTGATTCTTTCCGAGGTGATGTGGCTTTGGCAGTCTTGGCCTGTACGCAAGTCACTGGAAACCACGGTCGGCAGCACAAGCATCTACGATGAATATTCTGTAGAAGAAGTGAAATTATGTTGAATTTTACTTTTGACCATGCATGGCTTGTCACCTTGTCTTTGGTGGCAATTGCCTTGCTTCTGGGTTTGTTATTTTTGATCAGGGTGGCACATAAACACGGTCAATCTTCTCAGCAAAATGCAATTTCGGAAACAGTGGCTGTGTTAATGCCTGTCAAGACCCTCAAGCATTCATTTCGACAGGCAATTGGATTGATTGAAAGCAGTCTTACCCAAAGATCAGAGCGTTATAAGCTAACTTGGACATTGATTGTCAATGGGGGTGGCAGTCAAGGCTTGCCACTGTCCGCCAGTGGTCTGCAAAGTGCTTTTGGTGCAGAAAATTCTTCCGTCTCGTCCAAGGATGGTATCGGTTGGGGCTTCTTCGATAAAGGCATTGCTGTTCAAGTGAAGTCTGACCAATTGGGCGATGAAAGCAGTCAAGACAGCCACGGCGTATGGGATGAATTATTGAGCCTTTGCCAATCCTATAGGCCAGATAGACCGTTAGATGCAATTGTTTACAGTTTGCCAGCGTCCGTGTTACTTCAGTCCAGTGCTGAAAGCAAATACGCCATCATGGAATCGGCCAAGAAATTCAATAAGTTGCTCTGGCTTGCACAAAACCGATTTGCACTTCAATTTCCCTTGTATGTGGTGATTGACGGCTGCGAGGCTATTCCTGGGTTTGCAGGTTTTGCATCATCATTGCCCACACAGATGCGACGCAGTATCTTGGGCTGGTCATCACCATTTGAGCTTTCTGCACCATACCAGGACCGCTGGGTTGATCAAGGTATGGGCGAAATCATTTCCATAACAGCAGATGCTTGCATGGAGTTAAGTGCCATCGATGTGCTCCAAAAGGACAGTTCTAATTATTTTCTTTTGCCTTCAGAGATCAAAAAATTAAGCGAAGGGCTTCATGTTTTCATGGACGAACTCATGCGGCCCAGCGCCTACCATGATCCATTCATGCTGCGTGGCTTTTATCTCACGGGCGATTGCAGTGATGCGGCCCAATTGTTGCAAGGCACACAGGCACTCTCAATGCTGTCTGGGGCACCCAATGAGTTTCAGATCCGACCAGCTGTTGAACCCGCATTTCTGCGCGATTTGTTTGAGAAAAAAATATTTGCTGAAAATGGTCTGGTACGGGCTTCGCGCACCCAAAAACTGCGTCAATCGACCATGCATGTGGCTGTCAGATGGGGGACTGGCGCATTTATTTCCCTTTGGTTGGTCTGGTTGGGTCTGGGAACCATCAAGATCCACTATTTTGCTGGCGAATTGGTTGCCGTGATCGATAAATTCAATCAAGAGGCAACGAATGCTTTGCGGCGAAGCAAAGACGAGACCATCGATCTTGAGCTGAGCAAAGAGCGCGCTATTGAAACGCTTAAATTGCTGGACTCCTTGAATACGGGCGCCTTATGGGCATTTCCCATGCCTGGTTCATGGTCATCCATTGATGACCTCAATCACAGGGTTCAGAAACGCATTGCCGAAGGATTTGCCAAAACAGCTTTTAACCCCATTCGATTAAGCCTGAATGCCGCCGTTGCGGAAATGACCGGTGCCACCATCGACCCGTCTAATGGTGCATTGGTCAACTCGTCCAATTGTGCTTTACCCAAAACATGGATTGAAAGGATCTCCACTGCGGGTTCTCGCCCTGTGGATCCTGATGAGCAAATTGAATTTTTCATGTTGGAACAATATGTGCGGCGTGCAGCGGAGTTGCAACGCGTCATTGCAAGCTTGATGAGGCTGACCGATAAAACCGCTGCAGCGAGTGGAGAGGATTTGCGCTTGGTGGTCAAGGCGCTCATGGGTGTTGAACTGAATGGAAACATCAATCAAATTGCAAATATATTTCGCAACAGTGTTTCCAGCGGTGGTCTCATTGATCACAATTCACTTCAACAGGCGTCAACTTGTGCATTTGGTCAAATGTACGATGCCTTCTTGGAGGGTGCCTTGCAAAAAAACAGCTTGCTCAGCTATGAGTCCAGTTACTCAGAGTTGATTGCGCAAGTCAGCGTTGAAGCCACTTCGGCCTTTGATGGAACATTGGGCTATCAAGCCTGGAATGAATTTTCTGAGCAATTGAAAAGCCAATCTGCTTTTCTTCAACCCGGCAAAGGGATTTGGATTCAACGCAGGACCCCTGAGTTTGGCGTTAACTATGACAAGTTGATGCAAACCGTTCGGGGCGTGGACTTGTTGGGAAGTGCTGCGGTGGATGCGGCGCAAAAACGATTGAACACCAGCTTTACCAAGTTTTTAGATAAATGGGACAACATCAACCACGAAAATGCCGGCTCAATGGTTGGCAAACTGGACTGGATAGAAAAAGAAAGCCAGTGGGACTTCAATGCTGACAGGCAGGCGTTGATGGAGAACATGAGCAAAATGCTGGCATTGCCTTATGTCAAAAATAATTTTCCCAGAAAGTTGCCTGAAGCGCCTTCAAATTCTGCGGTCATTTGGGACCGACAGCGATTGGATCAGGCGCTGTCATATGCAGATGTCAAACGCACTTTAGAGGGTGAGTTGCTTCAAAAATTCCCAGCCAGTTTGAGGGAGCAGGCGACTCGTTTTGTTTATGGCGCTTTGGCCTCTAAAGTTTTGGAATCAACTTCCCAGGCGATGTCTGTCACCATTCGACCCATCAATCAAGTTTCTTTGCAAGAAGCTGAGCAAGCCAAGCTATCGAAACTGATTTCGTTGTTGACAGACTTGGGGGCCAGTGATGCGGTTGTTGCTTTGAGGGGCATGATTTCCAAGGAATTGATTGCGAGACTGATGGTGCTTGATGATTCGTTCAATCAAGCCTTTGTATTTATGCCCAAAGAGGTGGATTTCAAAAATTGGAATGGATCCGGAAATCCGCTTCTTGTTGCATTTGATTCCCCTGATGCCTCAGGATTGGCTGCTTATGTGGCGCAGCAAATCAGTTACATCGAGAACACTTCGAGAGAAGCAGAAACACTTTTACAAACTTTGAATGTTTTGCAACCCAATCACCCCTTGGTGATCAAATGGAATGCCATGACCGCTGAAGTTTCGCGTTTCAAGATCAAAAGTCCCATCAGTACTTTGAGCGTTCTGACCCAATTTATCTTGAACGCGGGTACGGAGTTTGAATTGTTCAACTGCTTGGAACGGATACAAAAAATAAGCACAGGCCGTCGCAGTTTTGATTATTTTTCAGACAGGTTGCAATCATTGCAAACTGGTTTAACTCAACGGTGTATTGCACTCAAAGAAAATGATCGAAAAGAATCATGGAATCGATTTGCCAATTTATTCAACCGCGATCTCGCCAACCGTGTTCCCTTCAAATCATTGGCCATGCCCCCGCAAGTTTCTCAAAGTGGTTTGTCCCCAAGGTTTGAATTGATATCCGCAGATGTCGATGATGTGTCAGCGGTATTGACCAGTTTTGATAAAGCTTACAAATCATTGGGTGATACCAATGCCAATGGATTGTCTGCAAAGCCTTTGAACACACCGGTCAGCGTGAAAAAATTTGAAGAGCAATTTATTAAAGTTCGGCAACTTTTCGCACCTTTGTACCCCGCAGAACAAACACTTGTCTCTGGATACGATCTGACGGTAGATTTCAGAAGTAATCAAGCTGAGGAAAAAGAGGGTGGAAGAATCATCGAGTGGGTTCTTTCATCGGGCAATCAAATGCTGCGTTCGCGCGATTCCAATGCCAAATCCTTGTTTTGGGAGCCAGGCACCCCCATCAGTTTGTCTTTGCGTGTTGCCAAAGACAGCCCACTAAAGCCCAAATCTGATCCCAACCAAGCTTACATTTCTGTCGAGGACAAAACAGTTACCTACCGATTTACCGATGTGTGGGCCTTATTTAGTTTTATTTCTGCGCATCGAGAACCAGATAGATATAGCAGGGGGGAGTCCCGCATGCAATTGCTGAGGTTTGAATTTGTGCTGACACCCGTCTCAGACACAGCGAAGCAAACTGACAGCGAAATACCTGCAAAGGTGTTCATGCGAATCGGATTGAGTGCCTTTGGCAAAAAGACCTTGTTAGCATGGCCATCGGTTTTTCCCAGCAAAGCGCCGGATTGGGCTTCGCCCTGAGTCACTCCCTATGATCGACAACGCCCTTTCATTGATAGATCAATTGCTGATACCCATCTCCGAGCAAGCACCATGCGGTGGCTCCTTGCGGCATGACAGTTTGTTTACCAATATCAGACTGGCGCGGGAAGAGGATGACCCCCATTTGCCCATGCGGCAATGGGAGCGTCCCTTAAAGAAAGCGGATTGGGGATTGATTGAGACGGAATGTTTGGACGCATTGCGTCATAAAAGCAAAGATCTGCAACTGGTGGCTTGGTTGACCGAATCCTGGATGCGCATACATGGCATCAAGGGATTTGAAACGGGTCTTGTGCTTTTGCATGACATGATCACAAGATTTTGGGATGAACTGCATCCGCAAATCATGGATGGAGATACCGACGCTCGGAAATCACCGTTTGAGTGGCTCAGTGAGTCGATGTCTGTGAGTTTGCGGGTCCATGTGGTTTTATTGACCGTTTATAACCGAAAGCCATCTAAAATTTCTTTGGCTGAATGGGATAAATTGACCTCTTTAGAAGTTGATGCCCAAGATTCGCTTCGACCTCAGGTCGAGATGGAGGCCAGCGAAAGGGAATTTGAGCCGATTTATCGCTCAGAGCTGATCAGCGTTGCTCAAAGCGAACCATTCAAAGAATGGCTGTCGCTCGAGCTTGATGAGACCAAAAATTCAATAAAAATACTGCACCAAATCAAAATTATTTTGGATCGGCAAATGAAATCCGACTCGCCCAATTTGAACAAACTATTCCAAATTTTGGGGCAAATAGAAAAGGTTTTAGAAACTCTGACCCAGCGCACCAAGCTTACCGTAAAACAAGCCCCCGAGGTTATTCATGATTTGTCCCCCCACAGCGCGCATGAGCGTGAAAGAGCAAACTTGATGAAAGAAGAGTATGTCAATGGAAATTTGTCAATGGATTCGCTGAATGGTCCTTGGCGCAACAGGGAAGAAGCCTATGCCACTCTCGAGGCTGTGGCCGAGTATTTGCAACAAAGGGAACCCCACAGTCCAACTCCTTATTTGGTCAAGAAAGCAGTGCGTTGGGGAAAACTGACATTGCCCGAATTGATGCAGGAAATCATGAAAGAAGAGGGTGATTTGAACAGAATGTCCAATCTATTTGGACAATCTGAACATTGACTTTTTGTTAAAAAGGTTTTGATTTTATTTATTTTTGATGCACCATCTTCATTGATGGCTTGAAAAATATATTCAGATAATGCCTTTGCAAAGGCGCCATATACCATATGGGTTTATAATGACATGGTGTTAACTCACAACTTTCCAATTATCAATCACCATATTCAGGAGTTTATTACCATGGCAACTTCAGTTGCATCACAACTGGCCAAATTACGTAAAGAACGTGAAGCGCTTGAAAAGCGTGAAAAAGCCTTGCAGGCCAGAACCCACTCTCGTGCCATTGAAAAAATTTTGGTCATTGCCAAAGATGCCGCACTGACCGCTGCAGACATTACAGCTGCCATGGGATCTGGCAAAAAGAAGACTGCAAAATCCAAATCTGTCGGTGCAAACAAGAGCCCAGTGTCCAGGGGTAAAGTGGCGCCAAAATACAGGAACCCAGCGAATGCCAGCCAAACTTGGACCGGTCGTGGTAAATCACCTGTATGGGTGCAAGCCCTGAAAGTCGCAGGGACATTGGATGCGGCTTTGATTTAAACCCCTTGGCACATGCAAAAACCCGCTGGGTCAAAGACCAGCGGGTTTTTTATTGCTAGCTCGAAAATGCGTTAATGTTGCATTCCAGGGCCTTTAATTTCAATTGGTGCTCGTTCAGCGCATCCGACTGGCCCAATGTGATCAGACATTGTTGTTCGAATTCCCATTGTTGGGGATTTTGTTTGCGTTTTCCCAAGTCAAAAACAGCCATGCACCAATCATTAAACCCTGCTTGGTCGCGATTTGACAGCCAATAATGAGCCTGTGCAATATGCCGATGATCCTTGGCGGACCTGCTCAGCAAGAAGTGATTCAATAGCTGATCCTCCTGTGCTTGCGTTTTCATTTCAACTTGGCTGGTGGGCCATGGTTTTCTGAGAGCCCAAGCTTGGTAGCTCAGCCAGCCGGTGCCCGACAAATAGATGACAAGGGTGACAGTTAAAGCCCAAATCAGAGCCATCAAAGAACAAGGGATCAATTTTTGTTGAAGAAGCGCTACGCGGTGTGGCTTGATGGGTGGCACACCTGCGGCAATCACCATGGCCCATAGCCAAATGTGCACGGCAGACGAATGGAAAGGAAACTCGGTGAATTGGTGCAAGCCTATGGGCGTTAAACAAGCCAACCAGCCCAAACTGTGAAGTCCTGATTGATGGGCCATCCGAGTCAAAAAGAAAATCCATGGACCTGCAACGCAAACAACGCCAAATGCGCCAGTTTCAACAGCCCACAACAAAACTTCATTGTGCGGATGGCCAAGGTTATGGATGTATTCCAGTGGCTCGCCGCTTTGCACCATTTGCACAAATGCGGGCGTGAACAGTTCAGAAAATTTGCCAATTCCATGACCCCACCAGGGGGCTTGTTGCCACAAAAAAATGCAGACTTTGATAAAAGAGAGCCGAGAGGTGGTGGACAGACCATTTTTCAGGTCGTGCAATCTGTTGAGCACATCACCGAAAATGACAGCCAACAAAATACCCATCAACATACCGGCGACAGCCCACCACCAAATTGACCGATTGTGTGGCTTGCAGATGATGACCCAGGATGAAAATAGAATCATCGCGAGCGTCAAGCCCAGCATGCCGACGCGTGAACCAGACTTGAAGATGACCAATGCGTGAACCAAGGTCATGAAAATCAAGCCCGATATTTGCCAAACAGGCAGACGAGATGATTGCTTCACATGCAACCATAGGCTGTATATCAAACTGGTGGCCATGAAACTGGCGAGTAAATTGGGCTGTTGAAAACCACCCTCAGCGGCCCTCAGTGGCAATGGCAATGACAGCCAGACTGCAGGCCAGTCCAGGTACTTGGGACTGGTCAATGTCACCAAACACAGCAATGTTGTTCCAGCTGTGAGAATTTGAGATAACTTGCACCAATTTTTATCGGTGTATTCCACTTGGGCCAGTCCGATGACCAAGCATGCAAATATTGCCAAAACCGCTGCAGACAACCAGGGGTAGTGGGGAAAACTACCCGTGGGCACATTGGCCGCATGCAAAAGCACAAACAGGGACGGAATGAATAAGCAGCCAGCAGAACCCTGCCAACTGATTTGGCGAGATACAAAAACCTGGGACCAACTCGCTGCGCAGATGATGCACATCATGGCACCGACAAACATATTCCTCGGCGTGAGGTTATTGCCTAAATTGGGTAAGTTCCACTGCAATAAGAGCCAGCACAAAATGCAGGTTAGTAATCCCAATCGAGGGTTGAATGGGCTGTTAACCATGCGGGAAAATGCGCCAGTAGGCGATCAATACGGGCCAAACTCAGCGCAGTTTCAAATTTCTCCGCAATACAACTGGCTTACCCCCCAGGCTTCTTTTGCACATCCAGTGGGCCAAGGCTGAATCCAAATGATCGGTGTGGGATGGAAACCAGTGAACCAATTCGGCAATGAGGCTGCGACCAATTTCAAATTGCCCCTCGCGCACCAAAGCAATCACTTCCGTGACAGATTTCATGACAGCGGCATGTTCATCAATGTGGCAATCTCTGGGTGGGAATTGGGTCTCCTCCATCAATTGGTTTTCCAAATCAAAGTGGACTTTGGCATGTTGCGCAAATTCATCCAGGGCGCCAGCTAATTCTTTGTCAGAGGCCTGTAACATTTTCGAAACGACTTCAACAAACTCTTGATGCATATCATCCATGGGCCGATAACCCAAAATGAACTTATCGGTCCATTCAAAATCTTCAGTGGTGGTGTGGGGACTGTTCATGCAGATTATTGGACGGCAGGCGTCAAATGGCGTATCAGAGAACTGGCTCAAATGGATTTTCTGAATCCCAAGGCTACAGAGATTTGCTGAGCGGTTGTTTGCAGTTTGGGCAACCACTCATCGCTCATGCGATCGCTGGGTGCAGATATGGACAAGCCCGCTATCAATTTCGATTGATCGTCGTAGATGCCAGCCGCCAAACACCGCACACCCAATTCAAGTTCTTCATTGTCATGGGCCACGCCATATTGCCGTACTTTGGAAAGCTCCCTCTCCAGCAAACTGATTTGGGTAATGCTATTGCGGGTCTGTCCATTCAAACCGGTTCGGGTGGCATAGGCGCGAACTTTTTGAATGTCATCTGCAGACAAAAAAAGCTTGCCCACGGATGTCAAGTGCAGGGGTGCTCTTCCACCAATGGCACGTACGACTTGCATACCTGAGCGTTCGCTAAATGCCCTTTCAATGTAAATGATCTCATCACCTTGTCGGACGCTGAGGTTGACAGGTTGTTGAATTTGACGGTGCAACTCTCTCATGGGCAAAAGGGCTGCATCGCGAACATTCAGCCTGCCTTTGACCAAGTTACCCAACTCGAGCAGGCGCATTCCCAATCGATAACTTCCGGGCTCAGGTCTGTCCACAAAACGCCCACAAGCCAGGTCATTGAGGATGCGATGGGCCGTGGAAGGATGCAAGCCGCTCTTTTCGCTGATTTCCTTGAGAGAAACGGCATCTTCTCGGGAAGAGAGGACATCAATCAGCGCAAAAATACGTTCGATAACCTGAATGGATGGGGTTGCGGCGTGGAGGGCATCTACTTTTCGCATGGCGCAATTTTAGATGATGGATAGGGTGCTTTTTGCCATTGCCCATTGATGAGCAATTCGTGCGGTGCAAAACGAGCTTTATAGTTCATTTTGGGGCTGTTCTCGATCCAATAGCCCAGGTACAAGTAAGGCAAGCCCAGTTCAAGGCACTGCTCGATTTGCCACAGAACACCATAAGTACCATAGTCCGTAGCTGGCTCTGGTTCGAAAAAGGTATAAACCGCAGATATGCCGTTGTTGAGAACGTCCAAAATGGCCACCATTTTCAGGGGACCTGTTTCGCCATCGGGAACTGGTTTTCGAAACTCGACCAATCGTGAATTCACCCGGCTTTGCAACAAAAATTGGGTGTATTGGTCAACGCTATCTTGATCCATGCCACCGCCAGAGTGGCGTCCATTTTGATATCGCAAATACAAGCGATAGTGTTCATTTGTATAGCCAAGGTTGGAGATGCGCGCCACAAGGTCTTTGTGTCGGTGATGTGCACGTCGCTGGCTTCTGCTTGGGATGAAATCTTTGACAGCTACCCGAAGTGGGATGCATGACAGACACCCATCACAATAAGGGCGATAGGTGAACATGCCACTGCGTCTGAAACCCCTATCGACCAGTTCGGAATACACGTCGTTGTGGATCAAATGGCTGGGTGTGGCTACTTGTGAGCGAGCTTGTAGCTGTGGCAGATAGCTGCAAGGATAGGGTGCCGTTGCATAAAACTGCAATGTCTGAAGTGGCAAATCTTTGAGGTGGGTCACGTCAGATGCTGCGATGTTGTCAAAAAGTGAGACCAGTATACGGGCAGCAATTCCCACTTTGGAGCCGGTTTTTCGATGGCGGTTGCCAAATCTTTCAAAAATAAATCTCGGGCGACAGGGGCTGCGCCCAAACTGGCCAAGTGATGGGTCTGTTGTTGACAGTCGATGGCGCCAATACCGTTGTAATGGCAAAAAGATACCAGTGCCGTCAGCGCAAATTTGGAGGCATTGGTTTCACGGCTAAACATGGATTCACCAAAAACAGCTTGTCCGATCGAAACACAATACAGGCCTCCCGCCAACTGTCCTTCGATCCAAGTTTCCACACTGTGTGCATAGCCCATGAGGTGCAGTTGGGCATAGGCCGAAAGCATTTCGGGCTGAATCCAGGTGCCATCTTGACCAGGCCTTTTTTGTTGAGCGCACATGTCAACGACGGCTTCAAAATCATGATCCACCCGAATTTCCAATTGGTTCTTAAGCAGGGCTTTTTTCAAAGCTTTTTTGAGAGATCGGTGAAACTTAAAGTGGGATGGTTGCAAAACCATTCTGGGGTTCATGCTCCACCATAAGACCATTTGATCCTGGCTGTACCAAGGAAAAATACCTTTTGTGTAAGCTTCTATCAAACGTTTCGCAGACATATCTGAACCCGCTGCAACCAGTCCGTCCCACGGGGTTTCTGAACCCAGAGCCTGTGCGGCCAACGGCAAGGGTTCGTCAAGCCCAATGACGGGTATAGGAAAACGAGGAGAATGCATGGATGAAAGCTTTGTTAAAGTTGTCCGATGTACAGCTTATCCAAGCACAAGCTCACATGATCAAGAAGTCCTTAGATTCTGGCTTTATCGTGCTTTCGGGTCAATCCGGGCTTTCAAATCAATCGGAAATTTGGTTTGAGAACTTTATTCGACAATCAAGATGGAATCCTTGGCTGGAAATCCATCATTTCCAATCGACTGAAGAACACGGCACCCTCTACCAATTAAGCATTGAAGGAAGGGCACTGCATACCCCTTGGTGCGATACCCTGCACTTGAGGCTGATCGATGATTTGTGGATAACGGACCCGGAAAAAGCTTTGGATGAGGAAATTCTGTTGGGTTTGTTGACCAGCCCATACCTTCAAAAATTCCCAAACTACGATGAAATTGTGAGTGCATTGCGGGTCAGGCGATTGATAGCCCAAGCGGGACAATTGACTTCGCTGAAATTCGATACCAGGGCAGTTGATAGACCCATGTCACACTGGAGTTATCAGGAAGAACTTGGTTTTACACTGCGCAAAGATTGCTCCTTGATTGAGGCCCTGCGCTTGGCCACTCAACCTTCATATTCTGGGGTTGAATACGCATTTTCTTGTTATCGCGCGTCCGAGTACGTTATTTTGTTGGGTATTGTTGAAGAAGCGAAGATCTCAAATCCGGATTTTTATGAAAAATTGCATCGGCAATGGGAAAAAAAAGCCATTGCATCGGGCGCTTTTCATGAAACTTTTTTGCTGGAACATGGCAGCCTTTCCGAGCCCGTTCCCATGCGCCATTACATCCCGGGTGACCGGGTTTGGTTTCGCAACCCTGATTCAATATCAAGCAATGTTTCGGGTTATGAAGGTTCGTGGGTAATTTACCTGGGCAATGGACTGTTCAGTAATTTTTGGGCCAATCTCCATCCCTTTAACTTAGAGGAAAAGTGCCTGGAGATTTACCATTGGCGTGATGGTGCTTTTCAAGATGATGCGGGTGTTTGGCAAATGGATGAATCCTTGGTTTCAGAAATGGTGCGCATCAGTAAATCTCATCCCCTAAAAAAGGCGAGCATACTGAACCAAATGCTTAGATATCGCGAAGCTTCAGGTATTTATTTTCAAGGTGGTTGTATTGACGCTTCGCGGGAGTCTCCGCGTTTAATCAGACCTGGGACCTGCAATATGGTTCTGCTTGATGTTTAATTTTTCAAGGATCTTCTATGGCCGCACATTTTGAAAACGATACACCATTTGTTTTGCTGGACAGGCCTGGCCCTGGGATCGTGAAGATTTGCATGAACAGGCCCCAATCGTTCAATGCCTTGTCCAGCGAAATGATGTCGGCATTGCATTCACATTTGGATCAGTTAAAAAATGATGACACATGCCGGGTGATTGTTCTTTGTGCGATGGGGAAGGCATTTTCTGCAGGTCATGACTTGCGTGAAATGACATCGCACCCCAGTAAAGAATTTTACGAATCACTTTTTTCTCAATGCTCACAATTGATGATGAGCCTACAAGCTTTGCCACAACCTGTTATCGCGCAAGTTGATGGCATTGCAACAGCTGCAGGATGTCAGTTGGTCTCTATGTGTGATTTGGCCATCGCCAGTGACACATCTAAATTTGCTGTATCCGGTATCCATTACGGCCTGTTTTGTTCAACACCCAGTGTGGGCCTTTCACGCAATGTGTCTCGAAAAAAAGCCATGGAGATGTTGTTGACGGGAGACTTCATCACCGCCGATGAGGCCGCAAATTTTTGTTTGATCAATAGAAGTGTCCCTGCCGAAATGTTGGAGACTGAAGTCATGGCAATGTGCCTGAAAATCATCGATAAACCATCGATTGCGGTATCTCTGGGCAAGTCAATGTTTTATCAACAAATTGAAATGGGAATGTCGTCCGCCTATCAATTGGCCGGCCAGGTGATGGCATGCAATATGTTGGACTCGGCGGCGCAAGAAGGGTTTCAAGCGTTTCTTGAAAAGAGAAAGCCTGCATGGAAATCAGATCCTGCATGACGTTCAATGGTTCAAAATATTTTCATTCAGAGGCCTGAATGAGCAACTTTATCTACAACGCCTGGTATGTGGCATGTCTATCCAGCGAGTTAGGTTCGACCATGGTGGCCAGAACATATCTGAATAAGCCAGTGGTTTTGTACCGGGATCAACAGTCCAATCCAGCAGCCTTAGAGGATGCCTGCCCACATCGGAAATTGCCCCTTTCGATGGGGCGTCTCAAGGGTGATTGGATTGAATGCGGCTACCACGGCTTGACTTTTGACCAAAGCGGCATTTGCGTCAGTGCGCCCACGCAAGATCGTGTGCCAGCCTTTGCTTGTGTACACAGCTACCCAGTTTGCGAACGCTGGGGTTTGATTTGGATTTGGATGGGGGATCCAAAACTTGCCGATACCAATGAAATTCCGCAGATTGAACATTACGACAATCCCCAATGGCATATTACCCGTGGTGATTCCTTGGTCGTCCAATGCCACTATTTGTGGCTGGCAGATAATTTATTGGACCCTTCGCATGTGGCTTGGGTGCACCAATCTTCGTTTGCTTCGGCTGGAACAGATAAAACACCAATGATCATTGAAAGCGATGAAAAGTCAGTTGTTTGTCACCGCTGGATCCACAATGCTGCACCGCCTATTTTTTATGCACCGCTGGTCAAATTCTCGGGCCCTGCCGATCGGTTGCAACATTACGAAGTGCGATACCCAAGTTGGGCCATCAACAAGACCGTTTTCACACCTGCTGGTTTTGGTGGAGATCATTTCGATCCCAATGATTCTTTGACTTACATCATGGTGTCGCATAATTTTTTGACACCGATTGATGAAGATAAAACCCATTACTTTTGGCTGCAACACAGGAATACGGATCCCCTGGATGAGTCCATTACAAAAAGAAATGCAGAGGGTGCGAAAACAGCATTTCTAGAGGATAAGCAGGTTTTGGAAGCGGTACACAAAGGCATGAAAAATAGCAAGGCCCGCCCCCAAATGATGGGGCTGGATGCCGCAGCCATACGTTTCAGGCAAGGCACCCAAAAAATCATTGACTCAGAACACTTGTCTCATGACGACGCATCCTTGTAATAACCAATGATGTCGCCTTGGGTGGTCACGCCCAAGCCGTTCAGCAAACGGTTTGAATAATTGAAATAGGCACATACTTGATTCACTTCAAGGATCTCACCGTCATCACAACCGGCATTTTGCAGATCTTCGATGTCTTCTTTCTTCATTTCGCTGACAGACACAGTCAATTTGTGGGCGTAAGCCAGCAAGGCAGCTTCCTTGGCGGTAAAGGCGAGCGACCAATTTTGCGTTGAAATTGATTGCCAAATGGCCTCGGCTTTGACTTCATTGTTGATCAATCTTTTGGCATTGGCAAAATGGTGTGTCAAACTGTAATCGCATTGATTGGCCATACTCACGCAAGATGCAATGGCCTCTAAAAACCAGAAGGGCAGGGTATTTTCTGGGTTATGCAACACATTTTTGTACAAAACCAAGTGACCTTCCATGGTGTGAGGTCTGAGGCTGTGCGCCTTCATCACATTGTCTACTGTGCCGTGGGGAGTTGTGACCCGTTGATACATCTCTTTCAACTTTCCGGTGGCCTCTTCCAGAGGGATCATTCTTATCCATGCGCTCATATGATTGATTAAAAGTCAAGAGTTTTGCGAAAGTATCCATTTTTCAGTGGCAAGCTTCCAGGGCGCCAGTGCGGTTGCCACAACTGGAATTTGATGCCCCGTTTGCCACCACTTTGTCCATCGGTCAGGGGTTGAAAAGTCTTCACCACAGGCCTGAAGCAATTGAACTGCCAGGGGAATATTGACCAAAAACCCGCAATCGGACAAAGAAACTTGACCGTGATTGAATCGAAAATCTTGAATTTCCCATGCACTCATATGCTCTAACATGATGAAAAGCGATTGTTTTGTTTGCGCAATGACATTCACGTTTCTTTGGCTGAGTTTGATGTGTGGAAACAAGTTTCTGACCAAGGGCTCAAAATATAAATCATGAAATCGCGCATGGAACCGCGCATCGGCTCGCGCCAACAGATTGGCAGGAAGCATTGGGGGATAGGGGTACTTTTCCTCCAAATATTCCAATATGACCTCTGACTCACTGATGATTGCGCCATCAGACATCAAAGCAGGGATGCGCCCAGTGCGTACGATTTGGCGATATGAATCTGATTTATATCCGCCTGGAGGAGCGATCTCTTGGTAATGAAGGCCTTTGTATTCGAGCGCAATTCGAACTTTTGCACTGTAACTTGATAAGGCGGTCGCGTAAAAAATCAAGCTCGATGCTCCTCGATCAGGGATAAATAGTCCAAAACAGCGGCTTTTGCCGCAGTGTTTAACAATATTTTTCCATGGGCAGGATTGGAAAGGGCGGAATTCGAACCTACCCGCCCATCTGGAAATTGCAGTCTGTGGCTATTGGCGTCAAGGTGCTGATCACCCGCATGTGTCTGATAAAACGATTTGTCCAAAGACTTTGCTGGTGGCAGTTGATCTTCGGGACACATTTGGGGAAACAAGTGCTTGGTGATTGAAATCTCAGAAGGTGTGGCATGCATACCTTCTCCATCACCATACCAGGCTTGTCGCAAATCATTGACTTCTGGAAATTCCCACCAGCTTTTGACCCTGAACATCAGTGGCGGTAAAGGGAGGGGTGAGGTGCTTCGTGATCGCTGGACCTCTTGAATGGCACTCAATGTGGGGGCAATATTGCCGCCATGACCATTGAGAAAGTAAAAACAACGAAATCCTTGATGGGCCAAGGACTCCACACAGTCAACCACGATGTTGATCCAGGTGCTGGGCCTTAAACAAATCGTACCTGGAAAATTCAAGTTAAAAGCGGCTGGACCCAAACTCAATGTTGGTGCGATCAAGATTTGGTTATTTTCGGCCATGGCGGCGGCAATAAACTCGCTGGTAATCGCATCGGTTCCGATCAGTCCACTGGGCCCGTGCTGTTCTGTGGATCCCATGGGAATCACAATGCCTTGCGATTGCTTCAAATAATTTTGCACATCCAGCCAAGTGCACATTTGCAATTTCATGGTTCAAGCTTGCAGAGACAGTTTACGTTCGAGTTTGCGGACAAGCCATGAAATAAACACAATCAGCACAAGGTACTCGAGAACCAAAAAGCTGTAGATTTCAAGAGGTCGATACTCATTGACGTTAAGTTCATTGGCCAAGCGTGTCAATTCAGGCAAGCCAATGACTGAAATCAAAGAGGACATTTTTACGACATAAATAAACTGATTGCCCAACGCCGGCAAGATGACTTTGATGGCTTGTGGCGCAACAATGAATCGCATTTGTTGAGACCACGACAAGCCCAGGCTCTTCGCTGCTTCTATTTGTCCTTTCGGTACGGATTGAATTCCGGCCCGAAATACTTCTGCTTCAAATGCGCTATCGCTCAGCGATAAGGACACCACACCGGCAATGAAAAGTCCCATTTGAAGACCAATGATCACTGGTAATCCATAGAAAACCCAAAGCAATAACACGAGCAATGGAATGGCTCGAAATAGCTCGACATAGCCCCTGGAGAAAGCTTCTAGCCAAGGTTTTTTTGACAATCCAGCCAAGGCCAAACCAAGGCCCAAAAGAACCGAAAGACAAAGGGCGCAAATCGAAACCGCCAGGGTGGACCCAATACCGTTGATCAAGAAAAAGAGGTTGCTCAGCCCCTTTTCTTGAAAAGGATTAAATATGTACCAACCCCAGTTATAGGAGGATTCCACAGCACTGCAACCTGCAAAAAGCAGTGCAACAAACAGTGGCAAGAGGCGTAAATTTATTTTTTCGATGACAGCCACTTGGCCTCTAAGGTGGTGAAGAACCCTTCAGCCTCTTTCAGTGCTATCCAATTGTTCAAAAAAGTCAACCATACTGCATCGCCTTGGATCACGGGGTAGGCAAAAGGACGCTTGTTTTTCATATCAGTGACTGAACCAACCACCAGTAAGTCAGGGTATGTTTTGACCAGTGTTGCAGCCTCTACATTGCTGGTGATGGTGACTTGAGCTCGGTTGGCCAAAACCTCTTGGTAACCGGTGGCCGGTTTTTCAACGCTGCGAACTTTTGCTTTGGGGAAAAGGGTTTTGGCTTGTTGTTCAAAAACAGTGCCCATCAAAACAGCCACATTCACGTTGTTGTTGTTGATGCTGTCCCAAGAAACAAATTTTTTGGCATCTTTTTTATGAATCAGCGGAACTGTCCCTGCGTATACATACGGATTGGTAAACGCAACGGTTTTGGCTCTGGCCATGTTCAAGGAAGAGCCGCCTGCAAAAATATCGTACCGGTCAGACACAATCCCATTGACCAGGGTGGCCCATTCTGTGGTGACAAATTCAACTTTAACGCCCAAGTCGGCTGCCAACTGGTTCATGGCATCAATGTCAAAGCCAACCAACGCGTTGGTGCTGGTGTCCTTGGTGGACATCGGATTAAAGTCACCAGTGGTGCCCACCCTAAGGGTACCTCGCTCTAAAATTTGGGTCAGTTTGGACTTGTTTTGAGCCAATACAGGGGCAGATAATCCCATGGTCAACAGTGCGATCACCGTGATGAGTTTGCTGAAATATTTATACATTTGAGATGAGGTGTGGTTAACGAATGCAATGAAGTGGAAAATGAAACCAGGTTCTTATGTTGCCATAAATGGTTTGAACACTTTCTTCTTTTTGATCAGTGTGCGCGGCTAAAGCATATCAATGAATCAGAATCATTCGGGAGAATATTTTGACTGTTTTTGGCGTGGGCAACGTCCATGTCTCTCGGAAGTGGCACTGCATTTTTAACAGCCAATACCTCGGCCATGATGCTGACGGCTATTTCTGCGGGTGTTTTACTGCCAATATAAATGCCAATGGGTCCCCGCAGTCGTGCCAAATGTTGTTCGCCCAAACCCATGTGATCCTTCATTCGCTGCTTTCGCGCTGAGTTGTTGCGTCTTGAGCCTATGGCTCCGATGTAAAAAGCTTCGGTTTCCAAAGCCTCCATCAATGCCAAGTCATCCAACTTGGGGTCGTGCGTCAAGGCAATGACACAGCTTCGCCGGTCGGGTCGAAAACTTAAGACCGAGTCATCAGGCATTTCACGGGTCAAGTGGGCCCCAGTCACCGACCATGAGGCGCTGTACTCCGTCCTCGGATCGCAAACGGTGACTGAAAACCCGTTGAATATGGCCATCGTTGCAAGGTATTCGGACAGTTGTCCTGCGCCAATCAACAACATTCGGTACTCAGGCCCAAAGGTATTGACCAAATTAACACCGTCCAAGATCAAATCCGCAGGCGTTGAGCATGGTTGAATCGTGACACCCCCCGTTTTTAAATCAGTGATTCGTTGCACCAATTGTCCGTTTTCAAGGGCATTGACCAACTTCAATAAAACTTCCGGATCTGGATCAAATTCAAGCAAAAGCTCAAGCGTGCCACCGCAGGGCAACCCAAACCGATGGGCTTCATCGGCTGATATCCCATACTTCACATTTTGCGGCGGTCCAGAGGGAATCAAGGCCTCTTCAAGGTGAGAGGACACCCGATGGGCATATGCCTGTGTATAGCGATAAATCAAGTCATCCTCTATGCAACCGCCCGAGACTGAGCCCACCACAGATCCGTTGTCGCACAAGGCCATGATGGAACCCACTGGTCTGGGGGAAGAACCCCAGGTGCGCACTACGGTGGCCAATAAGGCGCGGTGGCCAGCGATACGCCAGTCGCGCAAAGAACGAAGCACCATGACATCGAGGTTTTCCATCATCTATACCCATCGGTTCTGGTCAATTATTGACGTGCAAATGCCCATACCAGCGCGCCGGCCAAAATTGCAGCGGCCATCCACAACCACTTGCCACTTTGGTCAGCGTGAGAGGACGCAGGTTGATCGGATAGGCCATCTGGCATTGGGGTCGATGGCTGTAATTTTTTCAATTCATTTTCAAAACGTTTGAAAAAATCCTCAGCCAGTGACTTGGCAGCACCATCTATCAATCGTTGCCCCAATTGCGCAATTTTTCCACCGACTTTTGAGTGAACGGTATAACTCAACTCACATCCTTGATCGTTGGGGGTAAGTGTCACCTTGGATTCGCCCTTGCCAAATCCGGCCACACCGCCCTGGGCTTCAAATTGCAATGCGTAAGAGTCTGGGGGGTTGATGTCCATCAATTTCACCGTTCCATTGAACTTGGCGGCAACAGGCCCAATTCGAAGGGCAACACCCACTGAATAAACATTTTCTTCAAGCAAATCAAATTTTTCGCATCCAGGGATACATGACTTGAGAATTTCGGGGTTGTTCAAAGCCTCCCAAACTTGGGCTTGGTTGTTGGGAAGTTGTCGATTGCCTTGCATGTCCATTTTTGTTTTCCTTTAATCCGATTTGAGCAGCGACTTGATGGCCTTGGCGAGTTCTTCCAATCTCGACAAATTGTGGATGGCCAACATGGCATCGGCGTGTTGGTGCAATATCCGAGCCCCGCTGGCCAACGGCGCATAACCATCAAATCGAAGCAAAGGGTTGAGCCACATCAGCTTGCGGCAATGTCGTTTCAGCCAAATCAGTTCTTGGGAGAGTTCGCTGACCAAACCTGTGTCTAGACCATCACTGATGAGCAGAACCAATGTTCGTCTGCCCTTTAATTGTCGCCGATATTGAATTCTTAATTCCTTCAAGGATTGACCCAGCCTTGTCCCACCTGCAAAATCACCAATGCGTTCACTGGCATTGAGCAGCATGCTGTCCGTGTCGACCCTGCGAAAACTTGGCGTCAAGTCCGTCAATTGCGTTCCAAATGCAAAAACACTTCTTGGCGCATGTCTGGTTGATTGGTGTAGGAAGGCCATCATCAAACGGGCATACCTTTCCATGGACCCTGAGATGTCGATCAAAATCAGCAACGGCAAGGGTTGTTCACGGCGCTTTAAAAAGGGTAGTTGCAACAATTCGCCGCCATGCCGAGATTTATGACGGATGGCTCGCGACCAGTTAACCAGATGGCCCCGCGCCCCAGTTTGGGTACGTCTGCTTTGAACTTTCGGCAACGCCAATTGAATATTTCGAGCCAACTTCTCCACCAGAGCGTATTCGCTGGCATTGAGTGTTTGAAAATCGGCATGGTGCAAGCGAATGGCTTGGCTGGCACTCATGGCGGCGTCCAATTCAATCTCTTGTTCTTTTTGAGCATTGCCCTTTTTCGCAGAGGAGACGGGTTTTAAGGCCTCATGAACCCTGGCACGTTGGCTGGGTTTTATTTTTGCCCTTTCTTGTCCTTGCGGCAACATTTGTCCAAGCAGACGATGGGCCAAGTCAGGATTGCGAAAAAATGCATCGAACATTTGGGCAAAAACGGTTCGATCCTGTTCTTGCGAAATCAACACAATCTCCAGTGCGGCAGCCAAGTCATCTTTACGGTTCAGTCCAACCAATAGGGCGGAAGATTGTGCAAGGGCGATCCGGTCACTGTGAATTGGCACACCCGCCCGGCGCAAAGCCCTGCAAAATGCGACGATGTTGTCAGCCAGTTTTCCTGAGCGAGCATCACCAAGCTGCATAAAACCTGGGAGTTAATGGATCAAGACGGGTTGATCGGAGCCAAAAGCTCAGTAATCAATGGTTGCAGGGCCGCAACATCTTCTTTTTGTTTGAACAAAATTCCCGCGGTGTCATGGATGATCTCTGGATCCAACTCAAGGGTGTCCAAAGCGACCAAGGCTTTGGCCCACTCCACGCTTTCTGCAATGCCAGGCCCACGCTGAAAGGCATCTGAAAAAGGTTGATTTCTCAATCGACTGACAAAATCAGCCACTTTCACAGTGAGCGATTGGCTGGCTTGAGGAACTTTAGATTGAATGATGGCCAACTCCAAATCACGACTGGGGTAATCCATCCAGTGGTATAGACAACGTCTTTTGACCGCGTCATGCAAATCACGGGTTCGGTTGCTGGTCAAAATGGTGATGGGAGTGCTGTTGCAATGGATGGTCCCCAACTCTGGAATGGTGATTTGATACTCGCCCAAATATTCCAGCAAAAAAGCTTCGAAAGGCTCATCGGCCCGGTCCACTTCATCAATCAGTAAAACTGCCCCGGGAGAGGGCGTTTGAAGTGCTTGCAGCAAGGGGCGGCGAATCAAATATTTGGATTGGTAAACCTCATTTTCAATTTGCTCGGTACTGACGCGATCTTGTGCGGCGCGCATGTGCAGCAACTGTGCGGCATAGTTCCACTCGTACAAAGCCTCGCGTTGCTCCATGCCGTCGTAGCATTGCAAGCGAATCAATGGTCGATTTAGCAAAACAGCCAGCGCTTTGGCCAACTCCGTTTTGCCCACACCAGGTTCCCCTTCAAGTAACAAAGGTCGTTGTAACCTTAAGCTCAAATAAACGGCAGTGGCCAACTTTCTTTGGGCTTGATAACCCACGCTGGCCAAAGCATGAATCACCTCATCAATAGAAACCAAATCGGTGGCAAGGGTCATCCGATCGCCTGTTGTACAGCCCGCTGGGTTTGAACCTTGATCAAGTTGGCGCGATATGCCGCAGAGGCGTGTAAATCAGTATTCAGGTTGCTGGCATCCACAGAAACTGATTGAATGGATTCAGGGGAAAAGGATTGGCTCAATGCCTCTTCCAGTCCGGAGTGGCGAAATACACCATTGGCTGCCCCCGTAATGGCAACTCGGGCGCCAGCATTGGTCAGGGCCACAAAAACCCCGACCAATGCAAAACGAGAAGCAGGTTGCTTGAATTTGGCGTAGGCTGCTTTTCGGGGAATGGGAAATGAAATGGCCTTGATCAATTCCCCTGGTTGAAGGGCTGTGGCATACATGCCTAGGAAAAAATCAGAAGCCTTGATGAGGCGTTGATGGGTATGAATGTTCGCATCCAGCGCCAAAACCGCGCTGGGGTAACAGGCCGCAGGGTCGTTATTGGCAACGGACCCGCCAATGGTTCCCATGGCTCTGACCTGCCGGTCACCAATGCCGCCTGCCAGGTGAGCCAAAGCTGGAATGTGTTTTAGAACTTCTGGATTTGATTCAACGTGCTGATGGGTAGTCATTGCACCGATGATCAATTGATCGCCGTCCAAACACACGCCTTGCAGTTCTTTGAGGTGTGCAAGGTCAACCAATTTTTCAGGTTGCATCAGGCGTTGCTTCATGGCGGCAAGCATGGTCTGTCCCCCAGCCAGGGCTTGTCCACCATTGGAAATCAAGTGAGCGGCCTCGTCCAGTGAGTTGGGGCGTTCGTAATGAAAAGCGTACATATTGATTCCTTGTGTTATTGGGCTCGGGCTGCTTGAATGGCTTGCCAGACGCGGTGGGGCGTGGCTGGCATATCCAAATCCTTCACGCCCAAAGGTGCCAATGCATCCAAGACAGCATTCATGATGGCAGGGGGTGAGCCAATCGCACCGGCCTCTCCACAACCTTTGGTCCCCAGGGGGTTGTGGGTACAGGGGGTACATACATGGCCCAGATTGAAGATTGGAAAATCGTCTGCACGGGGCATGGTGTAGTCCATGAAGGATCCGCTTAAAAGCTGACCCGTTTCACGGTCATACACACAGTTCTCCAACAAGGCTTGACCAATGCCCTGTACCAAACCACCGTGAACTTGACCCTCAACAATCATGGGATTGATGATGGTTCCGAAATCATCCACCGCAGAGAAACGGTCAACCTTGACGAGACCGGTGGCAGGATCAATTTCCACTTCGGCAATATAGGTTCCGGCAGGGAAGGTGAAATTCGTCGGATCGTAGAAAGCCGTTTCATTGAGCCCAGGCTCTAATTTGTCCAACGGATAGTTGTGAGGAACGTAAGCGGTCAATGCCACCTGTCCAAAACTGATTTTTTTGTCGGTGCCTTTGACACTGAATTCGCCGTTGTTGAATTCAATGTCGGTATCTGCAGTCTCCATCAAATGCGCCGCAATTTTTTTGGCTTTTGCTTCAATCTTGTCCAATGCTTTCATGATGGCGGCCCCGCCAACCGAAATGGATCGAGAGCCATAAGTCCCCATGCCAAAAGGAACCCTGCCAGTGTCACCGTGAACGACATCCACAGACTCAACAGCGATTCCCAGTCTGGCTGCCACAACCTGGGCGAATGTGGTCTCGTGTCCTTGCCCATGGCTGTGTGATCCAGTAAATACGGTGACACTGCCTGTCGGATGCACACGAACCTCGCCACATTCAAACAGGCCGGCCCTGGCACCCAAAGCGCCAGCAATATTGGAAGGTGCAATGCCACAAGCCTCAATGTAGCTGGAGTAACCAATTCCCCTGAGTTTGCCGTGGGATTCACTGATGGCTTTGCGGTTTTGAAAACCCGCTACGTCAGCCAATTTTTGAGCTTCGTTCATGCAAGCGTGATAGTCACCAATGTCGTATTGGAGTGCCACAGGGGTTTGGTATGGAAACTGCGTGATGAAGTTGCGCTTGCGAATCTCATCCTGCGTCAGACCGATTTCCCATGCGGCTCGGCTGACCAAACGCTCAAGCAGGTAGGTTGCTTCGGGGCGACCGGCACCTCTGTAGGCATCCACGGGCGCTGTGTTAGTGAACCAGGCATCCACCTCCACATAGACTTGTGGAGTGGTGTACTGTCCGGCCAGCAAGGTCGCGTACAAAATGGTGGGCACCGCTGTTGCGAAGGTTGAGAGGTATGCGCCCAAGTTGGCATGGGTATGAACACGCAAGGCTAAAAATTTCCCATCTTTGTCCATTGCCATTTCTGCATGGCTGACATGATCTCTGCCGTGGGCATCACTCAGAAAGGCTTCAGACCGATCACAAGTCCATTTGATGTTGCGATTGAGCTTTTTTGATGCCCAGGTCAAACAGACGTCTTCGGCATACAGATAAATTTTGGATCCAAAACCGCCGCCAACATCGGGGGCAATCACGCGCACCTTGTGTTCGGGCAGGCCCATCACGAAGGCGGTCATCAACAGGCGCTCAACATGGGGGTTTTGGTTCGCCACCCAAAGGGTGTACTCGTCATTGGCACGGCTATAAGAACCAATGGCAGCCCTGGGTTCCATGGCATTGGGAACCAGTCGGTTATTGACCAAGTCAAGCTTTGTCACATGTGCGGCATTGGCAAAAGCAGTGTCTACTTGCGCTTTGTCCCCTATGGCCCACTTATAGCAATGGTTATCCGGCGCTGACTCGTGAATAGGGGAGCCATTTGGGGCGTCACGTACATCGACAACCGCAGTCAGTACATCGTAGTCGACGGTCACCAATTCAGCAGCATTTTGGGCTTGTTCCAGGGTTTCTGCCACCACCATCACCACATGATCGCCCACGTAGCGAACTTTCCCTTGCGCCAAAATTGGATGGGGCGGCTCTTTCATGGGATGCCCGCTGGTATCCGTGATGAGCCAGCCGCAAGGGAGACCATTTATTTTTGCGTCTTCAACATCTTTACCATCCAATATGCCAATCACACCGTCTGCGGCCAGCGCTGCATTTTTGTCGATACCTTTGATATGGGCATGGGCATGAGGAGATCGCACAAAAACTGCATGGGCCATGTTGGCCAAGTCAATATCGTCGGTGTATTGCCCGGCACCGGTTAAAAAACGGTAATCTTCTTTGCGGAGAATCGATTCGCCGATGTGTGGAAGCTTTGAGAAATCTGATGCACCCATGGTTAACTCCGGTGATGAATGAGATGGACCTTAAGCATTTAAGGCAACAGCACCTTGCTGAACTGCTTTGACAATGTTTTGATAGCCAGTGCATCGGCAAAGGTTACCCTCTAGCTGCTCACGAATCACTTCTTCACTGGCATTGGGATGGCGTTTGCACAAATCAATGGCACTCAAGACCATCCCTGGGGTACAAAAACCACATTGGAGACCATGGCAATCCTTAAAAGCTGATTGCATGGGATGCAGAGATCCGTCTGCACTGGCCAGCCCTTCAATGGTGGTAATTTGAGCGCCATCCACTTGCGCCAATAAAACGTTGCAAGACTTGATGGCATTTCCATTGACGATCACTGTGCAGGCTCCACATTGCGCCGTATCACAACCCACATGTGTACCGGTTAATTTGAGTTCTTCGCGGATTGCTTGCACCAACAAAAGGTTGGGAGGTGTGTCCAGTTGGTGTGATTTACCGTTGACGGTGACCTGAACTTTCATTGCTGACTCCTGTTGAAATTTAACGCGATCTGGGATGATTCACGGGACATAAGATGAAGTAGAACATCGAAGCATTGAAATGACTTAAGTGAAAACCCTCAATTGCGCTGATTGCCAAATGCATCAATGATGAGTTCTTATTTTTATAAGTCTTGTGGGAATCAAGACGATGCACTTCAAGGTTAGACTTGAATCCAGTGTGTGCATTTGCGCAAACTCCTAACTGAGGGATACGTCATGGCAAAGGGTCAGCAAAAGTCAAATAAAGAGACAAAAAAGCCCAAAAAAGACAATTCGGCTCCCAAGGTGTTGAGTGGGGAACCTGTTCGGGCGACCGTGACAACCACAATCATTCCGCGTGGAAAAGACAAGGGCAAATGAAATCAGACAAGCAGCGATCACAAATTCCAGTTTGACCAACAATCAGTGAGAGTCATTTGATGAAGTTCATCTCGCATGGGTCTGGTGGTGGACCCGATGTGTTGTGCGTTCAAGAGACAGATGTCCCTGCAATCAAGCCAGGGGAAATCCTCATCAAAGTAGCGTATGCGGGGGTCAATCGGCCGGATTGCGCGCAAAGAAGCGGCCGTTACCCCCCACCGCCTGGCGCTTCGCCCATCATGGGGCTCGAGGTCTCAGGCCAGATTCAAGCCTTGGGTGAGGGTGTATCTGGCTGGTCCTTGGGCGATTGGGTTTGTGCACTTTGCAATGGAGGCGGTTACGCAGAATTCGTTGCAGTGCCTGCAGGTCAAGCCCTGAAAATCCCATCGGGCATGAGCCTTTTGGGTGCGGCTGCATTGCCTGAAAACTACTTTACAGTTTGGGTCAATGTATTTCAAAGAGGACGACTACAAAAAGGTGAGTTGCTTTTGGTCCATGGCGGATCATCGGGCATTGGTTTGACCGCAATTCAACTGGGCCATGAGTGGGGGGCCAAGGTTTATTGCACCGTGGGCAATGATGAAAAAGGTCAAGCCTGTATGAATGCTGGTGCAGTCGCTGCCATCAATTACAAAACCCAAGATTTCTTGGCGGAAATTCAAAGACTGACTGATGGTCACGGTGTCAATATGGTCTTGGATATGGTGGGTGGGGACTACGTAGATCGCAATCTCAAGGCACTCGCCATGGATGGCCGATTGGTCCAAATCGCTTTTTTAAGGGGTGCCAAAGCCAGCATGGACTTGACCCCTTTGATGGTGAAACGAATCGTTTATACCGGCTCTACACTAAGGCCACGCACCCCAGCAGAAAAAGCCTTGATAGCCAGTGAATTGCAAGCGCAAGTTTGGCCCATCCTGTCTCAGGGAAGGGCAAGACCGATCATTCATGAAGTTTTTGAACTCGATCAAGCTGCCCTGGCCCATGAATTGATGGAGTCTTCCGCGCACATTGGAAAAATCATGTTGAAAGTCTGTGGCGAGTAACGGTTGTCGTGGTTTTCACCCCGCATCCTGTTTACCAATATGAAAAAAGAATGCTTGATTGATGTCACAAATTTGATCATCTCGTTGGCGTTATCAGCGCAATGTTGCTCTACAATAGTGTGAAAACGCTATTTCATGACTTAAAAAATGCATGCGTTTCACTTATTTTTCCCTCCTGGAATGAAAGATCAACATGTCGAATGCACTGCTAGACAATCAAAGCATCACCATCGGTCAAGGTGTCACTTTCAAAGGTTCTTTAAATGTGCCCAGCAAAGCCATTATCAATGGCACAGTTGATGGTGATCTCACGGCAGATGAATTGGAAATCGGTCCAACTGGAAAAATCACTGGGTTGATCACTGCCCGAAAAATTGATGTGCAAGGTGAATTACACCAAGTCATTACCTGCAAGGATCACCTGATGATTCGTTCCACCGGAAAAGTCAGTGGCGCCATTGAATACTCCGAAATCGAAATTGAGCGGGGTGGTCAATTCCGCGGGGAAATGAAACAAGTGGGCATCAAAACTTTTGGTTGATCAAGCCAGTCAAACCTTTTGAAGTATATGCTGGGGGTTGGTCGAGTAAAAAATTGGGTGTTGTGCTGATAGGATCAGGGTTTTTTTGAGAGGCAGTCATGGAATCAACAAATCCCGAAGAGTTACTCGAAACGCATTCAGATCCCTTTAAATCTCGATGTGCTTTATTGGTATCCATTTTGGCAATGGTCTTGGCATTGGCCAGTTTAGGTGGCAGTAACGCCTCCAAGGAAGCCACCATGCACAATATCTTGGCTGCCAACGCATATGCTTTCTATCAGGCCAAAAACATCCGGCAAACCAGTTATAAACTGGCTGCTGACGACTTTCAAGTCATGTTGGCAACTGAAAAATTAACTCCAGCTGTTCGTGATTTGCTGGAAAACAAGTTGCAGTCGTATAAAAAAAATATAGACCGATATGAGTCCGAGCCTGAAACCAAAGAAGGCAAAAAAGAATTGATGCTGCAAGCCAAAGAACATGAGCACGAACGTGATTTGGCTTTGAGGCGTGACCCTTGGTTTGATTATGCCGAGGCCTTGCTGCAAATTGCAATTGTTTTGACCTCGGTTGCCTTGATCACCAGTGTTCGATTGTTGCTGGGTGTTTCCATGACTTTGGGTGCTTTGGGTGTATTTTGCACACTCAATGGTTATTTGCTCTTTGTTTAAATCCCAACATTGATTTTCACAAAGGGCTTTGCACATGGCCACTTCTTTTTCTAATGATTTACCCAGTCTGACGATTGGTTCCGGGGTGACTGCCAAGGGGATTTTAAATGTTCCCGGGAAAGCAACCATCAACGGAACCATTGAGGGCGAACTGACAGCTGATGAGGTTCTTGTAGGAGAAACAGGAAAATTTAACGGAAAGTTGAAAGCACGCCGCGTAGAAGTTTTTGGCAAACTTGGCCAAGTCATCGACTGTCAAGAGTCACTGATCATCAGACAATCGGGCAAGGTGAATGGAAGGCTCGACTATGCTGAAATAGAGATTGATAAAGGCGGCGAATTTGTTGGACAACTGAATAAACGCAAGTGATCTTATGTCGGGATTGCTGGCATGGCCAATACCTGCATTGCTGATTTGGTCTGTTACCTGGCTTTTGTATATTTTCCTCAGCCATACCTCTCTGGCCATGCCCTGGCCCGGATTGATTCCTGTGATTCTGGGCGTTTTTCTGAGTGTTTTGGGCAGCACGCGAATGAGGCAGGCTTTGTTGGCTCTTGGATTTCCCTTGTCATGGTGGTTGACATCCTCTGTGACTTTACCCGCATGGTTCTGGCTGGCACCGTTGTTTGCGGCACTGCTGGTTTATCCGGTTCATTCATGGAGGGATGCCCCCTTATTTCCAACCCCATTACAGGCGCTCATCAAACTTCCTCACAAAGCGCCATTGAAAGCAGGCTCAATCGTATTTGATGCAGGCTGTGGTTTGGGCGATGGTTTAAAGGCACTCAAACTGGCTTATCCGATGGCAACTTTTTGGGGTGTCGATGCCAGTTGGCCGCTCAGATGGTTGGCGGCTTTGCGTTGTCCTTGGGCGCGCATCTGGCATGGTGATATTTGGACGCTGTCTTGGCGCCAATGTGACATGGTTTACTTCTTTCAGAGGCCTGAGTCCATGCCCCGTGCTGCCCAAAAAGCTTTTGACGAACTCAAACCTGGCGCTTGGTTGGTGAGTTTGGAATTTGAGGCCAAGGATTTAATTCCTACTGCGACCATTGAGGCCAGCGCCAACAGACCCATCTGGATGTATCAGCAACCCCTGAAATGGGTCCACCAGACTCATGATTGATGATGGAAAATTTATTGAGATGAACGTGGTCCAACCCAATTCAATGGCTTATGCTTTACAACAAAAATGACGCCCAACTGCTTTTGATTTCCTGTCAGCTGTCTGTGCTGCAAAAAAGCTTTGAGGCCGAGGAAATTTCCAGCCAACTTGTAAAGTTGGTTCGTATTGCAAATATATTTCAATTGCCCATTTGGTCTGTCTTAAATTTACCCAAACTTTGGGGGGCGCAGATAGAAGCATTAATGCCTTTTTGTCCCCAACCAATAGAAAGCGCATCTTTCAACGCTGTGGATCTGTTGGCACCCATTTTGAATCCCTCTCACAGACCTGTCGGCGGAAATGCCCGCAGTCTGCCGAAACATCTTCAAAAGCAGATTGAGCCTGCTGAACCCGAACGCCCTGTCATCGTTTTGGCGGGTTGCATGGTCCACGTGGGCGTGATGCAAACTGCTCTTGCACTCATGGATGGCGGATATGAGCCATTGGTCGTGGTCGATGCATGTACCGCACCAAACACGAGAGACAGAGATGCCGCATTTGATCGTTTGGCTGCAGCGGGGGTGGAACTCACAACCGTGGAAATGTTGAGCTTGGAGTGGCTTCAATCCACTGAGGCTTCCGAATCCGCTGCCGTGCTCAATCAACTCTTCTGAAATTTGCCACATAAATGTGGATCGAGAGGGTGGCCAGTCAGGTGGCGTGGCAGAAATTGTCATGACTTTGCCATCTTGATGCTGCCCCAGAACCAACATGCTATGGGAGTTCGCAAAGCCAATCGCTTTGCATGAAAGCGTAAATTTGACGACATCACCCGGATGGCATGTCCTTCTGCCGTCAAGCAAATTCGATTTCAATTTCAAAGTAATCAATGGTTAATGTCACAAAATTGGCAGAAACCATGTTGTAAACCGTGCCACAATGACTGCGTACCTAGGCCCTTCCCAGCCACAGTCGCATCCGCCAATCGGTTAAGCCGTGTCGCGGAAGGTTTCTTTCAACCAACTAATGCTCCCTCAAGGGGGGTGGAGGTCAGCGAAATGAGTGATTCATCGCCTGGCGGCGTGTCCGTCTATCAAGCCTACTCTGGCAATACATACCTTTTTGGCGGCAACGCCCCTTACGTCGAAGAGATGTATGAAAATTACCTGACCCATCCAGGTAGCGTTCCTGATTCTTGGCGCTCTTACTTTGATGCGCTTCAGCACATGAATGCGGCCGATGGCAGCCATGCCAAGGATGTGGCGCACATGCCAGTGATCAATGCTTTTGCTGAGCGCGCAAAGTCAGGCGGTACGCGTGTTGTGATGGCCAGCAATGATGCCGAAATGGGCCGTAAAAGAACCGCCGCCCAACAACTGATCGCTGCCTATAGGAACGTTGGGCAAAGATGGGCAAACCTGGATCCACTTCAGAGGACCGAACGCCCCAATATTCCAGAACTCGAACCAAGTTTCTATGGGTTTGCGGATGCCGATCAAGAAACCATTTTTGATACCAGCAATACCTTTTTTGGCCGCGACAGAATGAGCCTGCGCGAGCTCATCAATGCCTTGCGTGAAACATATTGCGGGACATTGGGTTCTGAATACATGTACACCTCTGACATGGTGCAAAAGCGCTGGTGGCAACAAAAGTTGGAAAGCATACGCAGCAAACCAAATTTCACCGCTGAAAAGAAAAAACATATTTTGGAGAGACTGACCGCTGCTGAAGGTTTGGAGCGTTTCTTGCACACCAAATTTGTTGGTCAAAAACGCTTCTCTTTGGAAGGTGGTGAAAGTTTCATTGCCGCCATGGATGAGTTGATTCAAGGTGCAGGGTCTTTTGGCGTCCAAGAGGTGGTCATTGGCATGGCTCACCGCGGGCGCTTGAATGTGTTGGTCAACACCATGGGTAAGTTGCCCAAGGATCTCTTCGCTGAGTTTGATCACACAGCTCCCGAAGATTTGCCCGCTGGTGATGTCAAATACCACCAAGGCTTTAGCTCTGATGTAACGACCCCAGGTGGGCCGGTACACCTGTCTTTGGCATTTAACCCCTCTCATTTGGAAATCGTCAATCCCGTGGTTGAGGGGTCGGTTCGCGCTCGAATGGATCGCAGAGGGGACCCTAAAGGCGACCAAGTATTGCCTGTGCTGGTGCACGGCGATGCCGCATTTGGGGGGCAAGGCGTGAATCAGGAAACCTTGGCTTTGGCCCAAACCAGGGGCTATACCACTGGCGGCACAGTGCACATCATCATCAATAACCAAATTGGATTCACCACTTCTGACCCCAGGGACATGCGATCCTCTGTGTTTTGTACCGATATTGTCAAAATGGTTGAGGCCCCTGTTTTGCACGTGAATGGTGATGATCCCGAAGCGGTTGTTTTGGCCACTCAACTGGCCCTGGAGTTTCGCATGACCTTCCGCCAAGATGTGGTGGTTGACATTACTTGTTTCCGCAAGCTGGGACATAACGAGCAAGACACGCCCAGCCTGACCCAACCGTTGATGTACAAAAAAATTGCGTCCCATCCCGGAACCCGCAAACTTTACGCCGATAGATTGACTGCGCAAGGTTTGGGCGATCAGCTGGGTGACGATATGGTGAAAGCCTATCGTTTGGCCCTGGACGAGGGTAGACACACCACGGATCCCGTCCTCACCAATTTCAAAACCAAGTTCACAGTGGATTGGTCACCCTACTTGAGTAAAAAATGGACCGATGTGGGAGACACGGCCATACCTTTGGCCGAGTGGAAGCGACTGGCTGAAAAAATCTCCACTTTACCGTCGACCATCACGCCACATCAATTGGTTAAAAAAGTTTATGACGATCGTGCGGCAATGGGGCGGGGAGAGATCGCTGTCGATTGGGGCATGGGCGAACACATGGCTTTTGCTTCACTGGTCGCTTCAGGGTTTCCTGTTCGCTTATCGGGCGAAGATTCTGGACGTGGCACTTTCACCCATCGTCACGCCGTGATCCATGATCAAAATCGTGAAAAATGGGACATAGGCACTTATGTTCCGCTGCAAAACGTCAGCGAAAAGCAAGCCCCTTTTGTGGTGATTGATTCCATTCTGTCTGAAGAAGCGGTTCTGGGATTTGAGTATGGGTATGCTTCAAACGATCCCAATACCTTGGTCATTTGGGAGGCTCAATTTGGCGATTTCGCCAACGGTGCACAAGTGGTGATTGATCAATTCATTGCCTCTGGCGAAGTCAAATGGGGCCGTGTGAACGGCATCACCTTGATGCTGCCCCACGGTTATGAGGGGCAAGGTCCTGAACACAGTTCCGCCAGAGTTGAACGTTTCATGCAATTGGCGGCCGATACCAATATGCAAATTGTTCAGCCCACCACCGCCAGCCAAATTTTTCATGTGCTGCGCCGCCAAATGGTCCGCAACTTGCGAAAACCATTGATCATCTTCACACCCAAATCCTTGCTCAGAAACAAAGATGCAGCCTCTCCCATCAATGAGTTCACCAAAGGTGGTTTTCAAACCATCATCCCAGACTCGGATCACGCTTTGGCCGAGAAAGTCACGCGAGTGGTGATTTGTTCTGGCAAGGTTTATTACGACTTGGCAAAAAAGCGTATAGAAAAAGGTCATGATGACACCGCCTTGTTGAGACTTGAACAGCTGTACCCCTTTCCTCACAAAAGCTTTTCTGCCGAACTCAAGAAGTACCCCAACGCTCAGGAAATTGTCTGGTGTCAAGACGAACCTCAAAACCAAGGGGCTTGGTTTTTCATTCAACACAATCTCTATGAAAACATGTTGGACGGTCAAAAATTGGGTTATGCCGGAAGAGCCGCATCTGCCTCACCAGCAGTGGGTTACTCACACCTGCATCAAGATCAGCAAAAAGCGCTGGTGGATGCAGCTTTTTCCAAGCTCAAAGGTTTCATACTTACCAAGTAAAAACGCACTTTGGGGGTCTGTCCTGTGTCCGTCAAGAGGCCTGGATCCCTTTGCCAATGAACAATTTCAGGAAATCAAAAAATGTCTATTGTTGAAGTCAAGGTACCGCAATTATCAGAATCGGTCGCTGAGGCCACCATGCTTCAGTGGAAAAAGAAGGCTGGCGACCCCGTCGCTGCTGATGAAATTTTGATTGAAATAGAAACGGATAAGGTGGTCTTGGAGGTTCCCGCCCCATCAGCAGGTGTATTGGCTGAAATCGTTGTGAATGATGGTGAAACGGTCATTGCGGAGCAATTGATAGCACGCATTGACACCGATGGCAAAGTCTCTGTTCCCAATGCATCCAAAGCAGAGCAACCTGTGGTCAGCGCGCCATCCGCTGTGGCCTCTGTCGCAACTTCCAGTGCTCAAAACAAATCAAACGTGGCCATGCCAGCAGCAGCCAAGTTAATGGCTGACCAAGGCATGGCGTCCAACAGCATTTCAGGTTCCGGTAAAGACGGGCGAATCACAAAAGGCGATGTATTGGCAGCCGTGGCTTCCACTGCCAAACCAAACGCCAGCGCGGTGATTCCCACTGGTGTCCCGGTCATGGCTTTGCCGCAGGTGACAACGCCTCAATTAGACCTGGGTGAACGGCCCGAACAGCGGGTTCCAATGAGTCGTTTGCGTGCGAGGGTGGCGGAGCGCCTGCTGCAGTCCCAGGCAACCAATGCCATCTTGACCACCTTCAATGAAGTCAACATGGCGCCTGTGATGGAAATGCGCAAGCGCTTTCAAGAAAAATTCGAAAAAGAGCATGGCGTCAAAATTGGATTCATGAGTTTTTTCGTCAAGGCAGCGGTACATGCATTGAAAAAATACCCCGTATTGAATGCTTCAGTGGATGGCAGCGATATCGTCTATCACGGCTATTTCGACATTGGAATTGCGGTAGGTTCTCCACGCGGTTTGGTCGTTCCGATCTTGCGCAATGCTGATCAGATGAGTTTTGCTGACATTGAGAAAAAGATTGCTGAGTTTGGTGTGAAAGCCAGAGACGGAAAACTGGGCATGGAGGAAATGACGGGAGGCACCTTCTCAATCAGCAATGGTGGTACCTTTGGCTCCATGATGTCCACGCCCATCATCAACCCGCCCCAGTCGGCTATTTTGGGGGTTCATGCCACCAAAGACCGTGCCATGGTGGAAAACGGTCAAGTGGTGGTCCGTCCCATGAATTATTTCGCCATGTCTTATGACCACCGCATCATTGATGGTCGAGAAGCGGTTTTGGGACTGGTGGCCATGAAAGAAGCCCTCGAAGATCCCGCCCGTTTGTTGTTTGACATCTGATTGGATCCGATATGAGTAAAAAATTTGATGTCATCGTCATCGGTGCTGGCCCAGGTGGTTACATTGCCGCTATTCGCGCCGCACAACTTGGACTTCAAGTGGCTTGTATTGACGAATGGAAAAACACCGATGGTGGCCCAGCGCCAGGCGGCACCTGCACCAATGTGGGATGCATTCCCTCCAAAGCCTTGTTGCAATCTTCTGAGCACTTCGATCACGCCAATCACCACTTCGCTGATCATGGCATATCGGCAACTGGTGTCAAAATGGACGTGGCCAAGATGATTGCCCGCAAGGATCATGTTGTAAAACAAAACAACGATGGCATTTTGTATCTGTTCAAGAAAAATAAAGTCACCTTTTTTCACGGGCGTGGCGCTTTTGCCGGCAATACAGATGCAGGGTATGTGATCCAGGTTTCGGGGGCGACAGAAGAATCCTTGACGGCCCAGCAAATCATCGTTGCCACAGGGTCCAATGCCCGTGCTTTGCCAGGTGTGCCATTTGATGAAGTCAATATCCTTTCCAATGATGGTGCGCTGCGATTGGGATCGGTACCTAAAAAATTGGTTTTGATCGGTTCCGGTGTCATCGGATTGGAAATGGGATCGGTGTGGCGTCGTTTGGGTGCGGAGGTAACCATTCTCGAAGGCTTACCCACTTTCCTGGGCGCCGTGGACGAACAAATAGCCAAAGAAGCCAAGAAGTCTTTCGACAAACAAGGCCTCAAAATTGAGTTGGGTGTGAAAGTTGGCGAAATAGCCCATGTCAAAAAGGGCGTTACGGTCAATTACACCAATGACAAAGGGGAAAACTTAAAGCTCGATGCTGACAAACTGATTGTCAGCATAGGCCGAATCCCAAACACCATTGGCCTGAACGCCGATGCGGTGGGTTTGCAATTGGACGAAAGAGGCGCGATTCGCGTGGACAATGAATGCAAAACAAACCTTCCTGGTGTATGGGCGGTTGGTGATGTGGTGCGCGGTCCGATGCTTGCCCACAAAGCCGAGGAGGAGGGGGTGGCGGTGGCCGAGCGCATCGCTGGTCAACACGGGCACGTCAATTTCAATACCATTCCTTGGGTTATCTATACCAGCCCTGAGATCGCGTGGGTTGGAAGGACCGAGCAACAACTCAAAGCAGATGGCGTGGCTTACAAGTCCGGTTCTTTTCCGTTCTTGGCTAATGGCCGTGCCCGCGCCCTCGGCGATACCACAGGCATGGTGAAGTTTTTAGCCGATGCCCACAGCGATGAAATCTTGGGTGTCCACATGGTGGGACCCCAAGTCTCTGAATTGATTGCTGAAGCAGTGGTGGCTATGGAGTTCAAAGCCAGCGCTGAGGACATTGCGCGCATTTGTCATGCTCACCCGTCATTGAGTGAAGCGACCAAGGAAGCGGCTTTGGCGGTCGATAAGAGAACCCTCAACTTTTAATGCATCTCGCACGCTGTCTGGCCTTGACCCGCTGTCACCAGCGGGTTTTTTCTTGATTGCAACACTCGGCTTGAGTTGTGGCAGACTGCAACATGGTTGCTGTTACAGGTAAATTCATTCGTCATGTCCGTCAAAGATTTATATTTGCTTGAACTAAACCATCGCGGCCATTTCAGTGATCCTTCGCAGTTAAGGGCCATAGAAGCTTTGGACCGTTGTGCGAATGGATGGGGTATTTACCAGAAAAAAAGATCAAATGCCCTCAAAAAGCTCATAGCTCACCCCGAAATACCCAAAGGCGTTTATATGTTTGGCGGGGTTGGAAGAGGAAAAAGCTTTTTGATGGACTGCTTTTTTAAATTTGTGCCCATAGAGCGCAAAACACGTTTGCATTTTCACGAGTTCATGCGTGAAGTCCATCGCGAACTCCATGATTTGCAAGGCACGATCAATCCCTTGGATGAGCTTGGCAAACGAATCTCCAAGCGATACAAACTTATCTGCTTTGATGAATTTCATGTGGCCGATATCACCGATGCAATGATCTTGCACCGGCTTTTGATCGCAATGTTCAAGCACGGCATTGGTTTTGTGACCACCTCCAATTTCAAGCCTGATGATTTGTACCCCAATGGATTGCACAGAGATCGACTTCTTCCAGCGATCGAATTGCTCAATGCCCGTCTGGAGGTGATCAATGTGGACAACGGGACAGATTACAGAATGAACACCTTGGATCAGGCGCACCTCTACCATACACCCTTGACCACCAGTGCGAAACAAATGATGTCTGAGACCTTTGATCGACTGGCAGAGTGTCCTGATCAAGGGGCTTCATTGGTCATTGAGTCACGCACGATTTACGCCATCAGACGAGCCGGCGGCGTAATTTGGTTTGACTTTCATCAGCTTTGCGGTGGTCCGCGTTCACAAAATGACTATCTTGAAATAGCCGCACAGTTTCACACAGTATTTTTAAGCGATGTCCCCCAAATGTCAGAAGCGATGGCCTCGCAAGCGCGGCGCTTTACATGGCTGATTGATGTCTTGTATGACAGGCACATCAAACTCATCGTGTCCGCCGAGGTTCTGCCAGAAAGCCTATACGTTCAAGGGCCTCTTTCTCACGAGTTTCCGCGCACGATATCCAGGCTGCAAGAGATGCAATCATCTGAATATTTGGCATTGGGACGTCGGGTTGTCGATACGGCTCTGACATGACATCTCTCCATTCCGCTGAAAAAAACCTGTCTCATAGGGTTGCGGATACCTTTGCGGAAGGAGGATTGCTATCCAGATTGGCCAATTCATTTCATGTCCGTGATGGGCAAGTAGAAATGGCAATGGCCGTGTCAGATCAAATTGAAAAAGGCGGCGCCTTGGTGGTTGAAGCAGGAACTGGGGTTGGCAAAACATATGCTTACCTAGTGCCCTCGCTGCTGTGTGGGGAACGCATATTGATATCCACGGCCACCAAAGCCTTGCAAGATCAATTGTTCAAGAGAGATATTCCTACTTTGGTCAATGCCCTCGGTTTACCGATTCGTTTGGCTTTACTCAAAGGAAGAAGCAATTACCTGTGCACTCATCGCTTGCGCCAAAGCCAGACACAAGCGTTGAATCTGGACCGATGGGTGCGCATGGACATGGTCAAAATACAAATATGGGCACAACAAACCCTGACCGGAGATTTGTCCGAGGTCGATGGCTTGAATGAACAATCAAAAGCCATTGAGTGGGTGACTTCGACCCGAGACAATTGCTTGGGATCAATCTGTCCAGATTTTCGAACTTGTCACGTCGTGGAGGCGCGCCGAAAAGCCCTGTCATCAGATGTGGTGGTCATCAACCACCATTTGTTTTTTGCAGATATTGCAGTTCGTGAGTCGGGCGTCGCTGAATTCTTACCCGCATCGCGGGTTGTTGTCTTTGACGAGGCGCATCAACTCAATGAGACGGGTGTGGCTTTTTTGGGCAAAAGCCTATCCAACGCCCAATTGATGGATTTGCGGCGCGACACATTGGTCGCTGGACTGCAAATGGCCAGGGGAATGGCCGATTGGAATGGACTTTGCATCGCTTTGGAAAAATCAGCCCGTGATTGGCGTTTGGCCATGCCCAAGCAGGTACCGGGAGGCCGTTTGGGTTGGGAGGACAGCGCCCCTGAGGGCTGCCATCCCGAGGTTTGGCAACAGGTGATGTCTGATGTCGCAGTCGCATTGTCAAATTTGGCAACGGCTTTGGATTCGGTGAGCGAAATTGCGCCAGATTTCTTGCGTTTGAATGAACGGACCCATCAATTGGGACAAAGGGTGGCGCAATTTTTTCAACCGGCAGCCGACTCCAGTGTCCGATGGCTTGAGATCAACGGTCAAGTCAAATGTGTTGAATCTCCCTTGGATATTGCAGAGGTCATCCAATCAAAACTCATGACGCCATTGGAGGCGCAAAATGAAGCGCAAGTTTCAAAAACTTGGATTTTTACCTCGGCCACATTAGGCGATGAACCCACGCTTAAATGGTTCACGCAACCAGTTGGCTTGGCCGATGCCAGGATCTTGCGCGTGGAAAGTCCGTTTGACTATCCTGCTCAATCGCTGTTACATGTCCCCAGTGATTTTCCAAAACCGCTGGACCCGAGGCACAGCATGGAGGTGGCTTTTTTGGCCGCAACAGGCGCTCGATTGTTGGGGGGCAGAACCTTGATTCTGACCACCAGCTTAAGGGCAATGACGGTTATTGGCGAACAATTAATTAAAGCCTTCACGGATGATCCTTCCATAGACGTCTTGATTCAAGGGCAATGGCCCAAACGTCGCCTGATGGAAAGATTCCGCCAAGGCGATCGTGAGGGACTGCCAGGTTGTGTCATGGTTGCATCCGCCAGTTTTTGGGAAGGATTTGATGTCCCAGGAGAATCCTTGCAATTGCTGATCATCGATAAATTGCCATTTCCCGCACCCAGCGATCCATTGGTCAAAGCAAGGTCCAAAAACCTGGAGTCCAATGGTGGAAATGCTTTCAATGACCATGCCTTGCCAGAGGCCATCGTGACTTTGAAACAAGGCGCTGGGCGACTGATTCGCAATGAGGCCGATCGCGGTGGTGTGTTGATCGCTGATACGCGAATGCGCAGCGCATCCTATGGGGAACGTATTTTTTCAGCTTTGCCCAATATGCGGAGAATTGATCAAACTGATTTGTTTTGGAATGAGTTGTCAAAAATCACCAGAGTTTCCACCAAGGTTTCTTGAGGGGGTCTGCCGATGGGGGAACTTTGACAATTGGATTACCAAGGACGGGATTGTTGGGAAAGTTCATTTCCAGTATCCGCTTGTTGTCATCGCGCAATTCTTTGAGGCCTAGGGTGTCATAACAGCGAACCAAGATACCCAAAGCCTCTTCAACGGATTCAGACGCTGGAAAATCTTTAACAACCGATTGGGCTCGATTCACCGCGGCCACGCAGGCACCGGTTCGCAGGTAGTACTTGGCCACATTCAGTTCAGAACGTGCCAAGGTATTGACAATATATTGCATGCGGGCGATTGCATCGCTCGCATAACGAGATTCTGGGAACCGAGTGACCAGTTCTTTGAATGCCTCAAAGGATTGGCGTGCGGCCAACTGATCTCGCTCAGATAAATCTGGTTTGAGGATGCCGCCCAATAAGCCCAGGTCATCGTTGAAATTGATGGTTCCTTTGAGGTAGAGGGCGTAATCGAGCGCGGGATTGACGGGGTTGAGCCGAATGAAGCGGTCCAAAGTTGCCACGGCCAAAATGGGCTCATTGTTTTTGTACTGCGCGAACGCTTTTTCAAGTTGAGCCTGTTGCGACAAGACGGTTCCAGCCGCCCTTCCTTCCAACTTGTCATACAAGCCAATGGCTTTTTCATATGCGCCTGCGGCCATTTCACTTTTGGCCTCCTCGTGCAATTTTTCAACCGTCCAACCAGCGGTGGGATCTGAGTCAGTTGCGCACCCGACAACGGTTATCAGCATCCCTATAAGGATTGATAATCTAAATATTCCTTGCATTCAACAACCTTTTCATACCCAATCATTCATTATCAATCATGTTGCAATCCACGTCTTCTGTTGAACCTGATGAGGCCATTGCCGAATGGGCAACATTGGATGATGAATGGATAGAAATGTCGACTGCTCAACCACTGCAGGTTGAGTTTAGGCAAATTCTCATCTCTCCAGAGCAACATGGCATGAGATTTGACATGGCTTTGAGTCTAGTGCTGGAGGATTTTTCGCGCAGCTACGTCCATACGCTGATTGCTCAACAGCGGGTCAAAGCCTTGAACAGCTTGGGGCAGGGATTTTTAAAGCCCTCCACCAAAGTCAAAGCGGGGCAGCAATTTGAAGTGGAAATCAGGCCCAGTTTGCAAAGCCAGGCCTACAAACCTCAACCCATGGAGATTGAGACCATTTTTGAAGATGACCATTTGCGCGTTATTGCCAAGCCAGCGGGATTGGTTGTCCATCCTGCACCTGGCAATTGGACTGGCACTTTGCTCAATGGATTGTTGGCGCTTGATCAGATGTCTTGGCATTTGCCCAGAGCCGGCATCGTTCACAGATTGGACAAAGACACCACAGGTTTGATGGTGGTTGCACGCACCCGCGCTTGTATGGATGCTTTGACAACTCTCATCTCACAGCGGCAAATCAAACGGCAATATTTGGCATTGGTGCACCACGCATGGCAGGGCTCAGGCAGGGATGTGGAGTTGCCCATTGGCCGTGATCCCAGGCAACGTTTGCGAATGGCGGTGGTTGATCAGGCGCGATACCCCGGTAAGTACGCAAAAACACACTTTGACTGTCTGGACAGCAATGATCAAGCCAGTTTGCTCCATTGCACACTGTCGACGGGCAGGACCCATCAAATTCGGGTTCATTTGTCTCACTTGGGGCATCCTTTGGTGGGCGATGCCCTTTATGGCGGTAAATCTTTGGCCCAACTGGCCCGTCAGGCCCTTCATGCCCATCGACTGGGGTTTCTTCATCCCATGACCGGAAAGGCCTGCCAATGGATACAACCCTTGCCCACAGACATGATGACGGCTCTTGAAACATTGGGCCTAAGCTACAATCCCTGATCAAATCAAATTGATTTCTGTTTGGTACCCAGGCCTTGCAAGGGTGCCCATCACGGATCTACCAGTTTCACACGCAATGAATACCTCGGAGGCCAAACGTGTCCTCGAAACCGTGCTAATTTGCGCCCAGCAACCCATTGCGGTCAAGGATTTGCGGGCGCTTTTTCAGGATCAACTTGGCGCTGACACCATCAAGTCACTCCTGACGGATTTGCAACTTGACTGGGCCCAGCGTGGGGTTGAGTTGGTGCATGTTGCTAGCGGTTGGCGGTTCCAAAGTAAACCAGAAATGCGCAAATATTTGGATCGACTTCATCCGGAAAAGCCACCCAAATATTCTCGTGCTGCATTGGAAACGCTGGCCATCATCGCTTACCGCCAGCCGGTGACTCGCGGCGACATGGAGGATGTGCGAGGTGTCACCATCAACTCTTTGGTGATCAAACAATTGGAAGACAGGGGCTGGGTTGAAGTCATAGGTCATAGAGAATCGGTTGGACGGCCTGCTTTGTATGCAACGACACGCCAGTTTCTCGATGATCTTGGCTTGGCCTCCCTCGATCAATTACCAGCCTTGGAAACGCCAAGCGATCGTTTTCATGCATTGACAGCGCTTGAATCCATATCGGATATGGTTGAAGCCGATTTGCACAACATGTCCAAGGTGGATGCAAACACCAGTGAAGAGCAAGCATCCTCCCATGGCTGATCATCGCGGCCGCTCAAGCAAAAAGGGAGGAGTATTTATCGCAGATGGGGATGCAACCCATCGATTTGCAGATGTTATTTCGGGCGATTTCGATGCCGATGCATCACCCGTTGCTTCCGTGGCAACAGGAAAAAGGGTATTGATGCCCCAGGCAGACAGTCCCAAGTTACACAAAATACTTGCGCAGTCTGGTTTTGGTTCTCGTGTGGAGATGGAGGAACTCATCGCCCAAGGGAAAATCACTGTCAATGACGCCCCAGCCCATATTGGCCAACGCGTTCAGGTGGGCGATCATGTCAAACTGGCGGGCAAACCCCTGAAGCTTCGCTTTGCTCCACCACCATTGCGGGTCATTGCATATCACAAGCCAGTGGGCGAAGTGGTCACCATGGATGACCCGCAAAACAGGCCAACTGTATTTCGCAAGTTGCCTCGCTTGTGGCAGGGCAAGTGGCAGTCGGTGGGGCGATTGGATCTCAACACCGAGGGTTTGTTGCTGCTGACCAGTTCAGGTGAATTGGCCAATCAATTGATGCACCCCCGCTTTGGACTGGAGCGCGAATATGCGGTTCGCGTATTGGGTGCTTTGAGCAATGAGGAAAAGCAAAAATTGCAAGATGGTGTGGCCCTTGAAGACGGACCAGCCCGCTTTGGCAGCATTCAAGATGGAGGCGGCGAAGGTGCCAATTGTTGGTACCGGGTGACCATTTCAGAGGGACGCAATCGAGAGGTCCGGCGAATGCTTGAGTCATTGGGTCATGCTGTGAGTCGGCTTATTCGGATCAGATATGGGGCTGTGGTTTTACCCAAGGGTTTAAAGCGAGGCGCGTGGATGGAGTTGGATGTGGCAGACATCAACGCACTTTTACAAGCTGTGGTCAATACCGATTCCACAACCGGCCCTCAAGCATTGCCAAGCTTGATTGGCGCTGACAGTTTGCGCCGCCAGCGAAAAACCACGGTCAATCAGCGCAAACGCACCAGACAGCCCACAGGAACCGCACGCGCCAAGCAAGTAAATGACCGTTGATCCTCGCGCTGGATGCCCGCCGTATCACGACTCGGTTAAAATAATTCACCTTTTCAGCCTGTTTGGCTGCTTTTTACAAGAGAAATTTCATGTCGATTGAACGCACCCTGTCCATCATCAAACCCGATGCTGTAGCCAAAAACGTGATAGGCCAAATCTATGCTCGATTCGAAGGCGCTGGCCTGAAAATCGTGGCATCCAAAATGATCCACCTTTCCACCGCTCAGGCCCAAGCCTTTTATGCGGTTCACAAAGACCGCCCTTTTTTCAAGGATTTGGTTGATTTCATGGTGTCTGGTCCGGTCATGATTCAGGTTTTGGAGGGGGAGGGTGCGATTTTGAAAAATCGCGACTTGATGGGCGCCACCGATCCTAAAAAAGCAGTCAAAGGAACCATCCGTGCAGATTTCGCTGAGAGCATTGATGCCAATGCGGTTCATGGCTCTGACGGCCCTGAAACGGCAAATGCCGAGATTGCCTTCTTTTTTGCAGGAATGAACACCTACTCTAGGTGAACTCCGACCAGGTCTGTGTGACTGAACGCAGGTTCTCTCTGCCATGAAGACCAATCTGCTGGAATTTGATCTTCTTGGCCTCCAAACTTTTTGTGAAAGTCTGGGTGAGAAGCGTTTCCGCGCCCAACAATTGTTTCGCTGGATTCACCAAAGGGGCGAATCAGACTTTGATCGAATGTCAGATCTTGCCTTGCCTTTCAGGGCGCTCCTTCTTCAACACGCCAAAGTAGAGGGTTTGGATCCGGTTGCAACCCATAAATCCAAAGACGGAACCATCAAATGGCTCTTTTCTGTCGGTGAAAACAACGCCATTGAAACGGTCTTTATCCCAGAGGATGACCGTGGAACCCTGTGTATTTCTTCTCAAGTGGGTTGTGCGGTGGGTTGTCGCTTTTGCTCAACCGGCCACCAAGGATTCAGTCGAAATTTGACCACTGCGGAAATCATTGCCCAACTGTGGATGGCGGAGCACCAGTTGCGTCGTCAATCAGGGCAAAACGCCAGAGTCATTTCAAATGTGGTGATGATGGGCATGGGCGAACCATTGCAAAACTACTCAGCCTTGTTGCCCGCGCTCAAAACCATGCTGGATGACCATGGGTATGGGTTGTCGCGGCGAAGGGTGACCGTTTCCACCTCTGGCGTGGTTCCCATGATCGACCGATTGGGACAAGATTGTCCTGTGGCCTTGGCCGTCTCCTTGCACGCACCGACGGATCCGCTGCGCAATGGGTTGGTACCGCTGAATCTGAAATACCCTTTGACTGAATTGTTGCAAGCTTGCTCCCGCTATTTGGCCCATGCGCCCCGCGACTTCATCACTTTTGAATATTGCATGCTGGCAGGTGTCAATGACCAAGCAGCGCATGCGCAAGCATTGATTGACTTGGTGACCCAACATGCCCAGGGCAAAGGTTTGTCCTGCAAATTCAATTTAATACCCTTTAACCCTTTTCCCGCTTCGGGTTTGGTTCGATCTGAGCCGGGCGTTGTTCAAAGGTTCGCCCAGCAACTTCAGCAAGCAGGTATCGTCACCACGGTGCGCAAAACCCGTGGTGATGATATTGACGCAGCCTGCGGCCAATTGGCTGGTGATGTGGTTGATCGCACCCATGCTGTCGAACGCATGACCAAGCACCGCACCATTGACTTGGTGTCTGTGTCTTCGTGATGGTCGCAGGCTTCCAAATGCGGCTGATTGCCTCAATGGCTGGCTTGCTTCTTTGTGCGTGTGGATCGTTTTTGTCTGTTCCTGCTTCAAGCGATGACGCTCCTGTGGGTGTATGGACCCTTCCAGCCGATCCATCGGCCAACCGCGCCAGAGCCAAAGCTCGCCTCGAGTTGGGTCAAGCTTACTTTGAACAAGGTCAAATGCAGATTGCCATGCAAGAAATTGCTTTGGCTCAAGCTGCTGATCCGCAGTGGATTGCTGTGTTCAACTTGAAAGCGCTGGTGTTGGAGCGCATGGGCCAATTTCAATTGGCGCGCAGCAGTTTTGAGGATGGTCTGCGCATGGCTCAGCGCCACCCCAGTTTGGGCACTGAGTTGGCTGACCTCCAACACAATTGGGGATTGTGGCTTTGTACCCATGGTGAAACCGATAAAGGCATGGTTCAGTTCAACCGTGCCATGTCCCAACCGGGTTATGCCTTGCGGGAAAAAACCCAATTGGCCCTGAATCGGTGCCTCCAAATGGCCAGGGGTTGATGTGACCGAAACATCCGTACAACTGATCGTGACGGCAGGCTCTTGGTTAAAACAACAAAGAGAGCAGGCGCAAATCTCTGTGGAGGGTATTAGCGATGCCTTGAAAGTACATCCCCATCGATTGATGGCTTTGGAAGCTGATAATTGGGACCGCCTTCCCGACACTTTGTTCATTCGCAGTTTGGCCTTGGGTGTTTGTCGCCATTTGCGTGCTGATGAAAAAACGTTGCTGCCACTTTTGCCAGCACTGCCCCAAAGAGACCTGAATGTGATGCTGAGCAATATGCCATCGATCCCACTTCAGCCCAAGCGTTGGTCAGGACCGATGCTTTTCAACTCTTTACATTGGGTCAACACCACCAGAAAAATGGCGCTTGCCTTTTTCGGTTTGCTGCTGGTCCTCTTTTTGTTACTGCAGTGGGACTCAGGTATCCCGAGCACAGCGTCAATCACTTTATGGGCGCCTGACTGGTTCAAGGATAAATCCAACACATCCTTCACACCTGCAGTGCAGGCCGTTAATGCCAATCAAATTGACATTGAAAAAAATCTCAAAACTGTCATCACGCCGGTTGTTCCAATGGCATTGAAGTCAAATTCTGGAAATTCAACCCCCTAGCGTCTAAAACAGGAGGAGTTTTATGAATACCCCGATCAACGTTTCACAAGCTCAAACACGGCGCAGCCTTCAGGGACAGGTCAAGTGGGGAAACCGTGTGGTGACCTTGGGGGGCAATGCACCCATACGCGTCCAATCAATGACAAATACCGATACGGTGGATGTGATTGGCACTGCCATACAAGTGAAAGAGTTGGCCCTGGCCGGCTCGGAATTGGTGCGCATCACGGTCAATACCCCGGACGCAGCCAAAGCCGTTGCACCCATTCGGGAACAACTTGACCGCATGGGTGTGGATGTCCCTTTGATTGGTGACTTTCATTACAACGGTCATCGCTTGCTGTCCGATTACCCCGAATGTGCACAAGCCTTGTCCAAATACCGCATCAATCCAGGGAATGTGGGAAAAGGTGATAAGCATGATATGCAGTTCACCCAAATGATTGAAGTCGCACTGCGTTGGGACAAGCCAGTTCGCATAGGCGTCAATTGGGGCAGTTTGGACCAAGAATTGTTGGCCAAGCTGATGGATGAGAACGCTCTTCGCAGCGAGCCTTGGGATGCCAAGCAAGTCATGTACGAGGCGTTGATCACATCCGCCCTGGATTCAGCCCAATTGGCCCAAAACCTGGGCATGCCCCCTGAACAAATCATGCTCAGTTGCAAAGTATCTGGCGTTCAGGATTTGATTTCTGTTTACCGAGAATTGTCCAAGCGCTCTGTGCATCCACTGCATTTGGGATTGACAGAGGCGGGTATGGGCACCAAGGGCACAGTGGCTTCGGCCACATCAATGGGGATTCTTTTGCAAGAAGGCATTGGCGACACCATACGTGTTTCTTTGACACCCCAACCCGGCGAATCGCGAACCCAGGAAGTGGTGATCGCGTCCGAGATATTGCAATCTTTGGGATTGCGCACATTTGTACCCAGCGTAACCGCTTGCCCAGGATGTGGCCGAACCACCAGTACCACATTCCAAGAATTGGCCAAGCAAATTGATGATTATTTGCGCACCCAAATGCCGGTTTGGCGGACCAAATATCCAGGTGTTGAGCACATGAAAGTGGCGGTCATGGGATGCATTGTCAATGGCCCCGGCGAAAGCAAGCATGCCAATATTGGCATCAGTCTGCCCGGTACCGGCGAAGCACCCGCTGCCCCTGTGTTCATCGACGGGGAGAAGGTTCAGACCCTGCGAGGCCATCAAATTGCGACAGATTTCCAAAAAATTGTCGAACAATATATTGAAGAAAAATACAGCACCGTGTAAGCAGTGCCAGGAAAGCAACCAAATGGCTGAGAAAATTTCCGCAGTCAAAGGCATGAACGATGTGTTGCCACCCCACTCTGGCGATTGGGAGTGGCTGGAATCCATGGTGCGCCAATTGATGTTTCGCCATGGATATAAAAACATTCGCACGCCGATCGTCGAACCCACTGGGCTTTTTATTCGCGGCTTGGGCGAGGTCACAGATATTGTTGAAAAGGAAATGTATTCTTTCTCCGATCGGCTCAATGGTGAAGAATTGACCTTGAGACCGGAAAATACAGCTGGGGTGGTTCGCGCATGCATTGAACACAGTCTTTTGCATGAAGGCGGCAAAAGACTCTATTACATGGGCCCCATGTTTCGCCATGAAAGGCCACAACGCGGGCGCTATCGTCAGTTCCATCAAATTGGCGCTGAGGCCCTGGGATTCGGTGGGCCTGAAGTGGATGCGGAAATCATCCTTCTGGCCGAATCTTTATGGAAAGCATTGGGCCTTCAAGGCGTGCGCTTGGAAGTCAACAGCCTGGGGCAATTGAACGAGCGCCATGCCCATCGGGCTGCACTGATCACTTATTTGGAAAAACACCACACACAATTGGATGCCGATGCAAAGCGACGCTTGCACTCCAACCCGCTTCGAATTTTGGATACCAAAAATCCAGATTTACAAGATTTGGTCAATGACGCGCCGCAATTGGTGGATTTCTTGGGAACAGCATCGCTTGATCATTTCAACCGATTGCGTGAAATATTGGATGCCTGCCAGATCAGCTACCGCATCAACCCAAGACTGGTTCGTGGCATGGATTATTACAACCTGACTGTGTTCGAATTCATCACAGACAGTTTGGGATCACAAGGCACCATATGTGGCGGTGGTCGTTACGATGGTTTGTTTGAGGAATTGGGTGGCAAGCCAGCTCCAGCCATTGGTTGGGCCATGGGTGTTGAGAGAGTGATTGAACTCCTGAGAGATCAGGATAGATTGCCTTCGCAAGCGCATCCAGACATTTACGCGATTGTCGGTGACTCCAAAGATTTGCCCCAGGTTTTTCCTTTTTTACAAACGCTCAGGGGTGCTGGTTTGAGTGTACAAATGCATGCCAGCCCCCGATCTGAGTGGAGCGGGATTAAAGCGCAGTTCAAGAAAGCAGATGCCTCGGGTGCCACCTATGCCCTCATTTTTGGACCCGATGAACTGAAACAAGGCATGGTGGCTTGCAAACCTTTGCGCAATGACCAGCAGGCACAGGGGATGATGGCTTTGGCTGATTTGGCCCAATGGGCGGGCCACCTACAATCTGCACCACGATAGGAAAATCATGGCCACGAATCTGGATTTGGAAGAACAAGAACAGCTTGATCAACTCAAGCACTTTTGGAACCAGTGGGGCAATGCCATCAGTTCCTGTTTGGCGGTGATTGCCTTGGCTTATCTGGCCTATACCGGCTGGAACTACTGGCAAAGGCATCAAGCCTCGCAGGCAACGATTTTGTTTGATACGTTTGAGCGTGCTCAGAAAGCGGCCGATATGGTTTTGATGGAACGCGCTGTGGCAGACATCAAAGACAAGTTCGGGCGCACCGTGTATGCCAGTCAAGCTGCGTTGATCTTGGCTCAAGCGCTGTTGGAAAAAGATCGTATGGACGACGCGCAAATTCAACTGCAATGGGTCATCGATCATGGGTTTGACTCTGGCTACCAAATCATTGCCAGGTTGAGACTATCTGCTTTATGGATTGATAAAAAACAATATGCCGCCGCGCGACAACTGTTATCGCTGACGGCTCCAACAGCCTATCGATCTTTGGTACAGGACCGATTGGGTGATTTGTCTTTCCTGGAAGGTCAACATTCCGCTGCCATTGCCCTCTACCAAAGTGCTTGGGGTGCCATGGATCCACGCGCTGAATACAGGAGGTTGCTGGAAATCAAATTGGCCTCCTTGGGCGTGACCCCTGAAGTGCAAACAAAAGAAACGCCGTGATCATGGCGGATCGGGCAATCTCTCATTGCTTATCAACTGGCTGGTCCAAGTTGATTTGCACAGGCGTTCTGTTTGGATTGGCCGCTTGTGGTTCACCACCCAAACCCAAGCCCCAGGAGTTGGGATCAATTCCCAATAATTTGCCACTTCAAACCATCTGGTCCTATGCGGCAGGCTCGATTGACATGCCCTTGGCCATCAGTGTTCATCCCAAAGCATTGGGTTTGGCCAATGCAAAAGGTGATGTTTGGGCCTTAGATCCATCCTCAGGACGCGAGCTATGGCGTACAAGGGTGGGACCGTTGAGCGCTGGTGTGGGCGGTGATGGGCATTTTTTTGCAGTAATGGGTCTGCAAAGCGAATTGATCGTCCTCAAAGACGGCAAGGAAATTTGGCGCAAACCCATGACCGCCCAATCTTTCACGCCGCCGCTGGTGGCTGGTGGTCGTGTTTTTGTACTCAGCGCCGATCGCAGCATTTGGGCTTTCGATGCCCAAAGTGGACGGGTTTTATGGAGTCAGGCCCGACCGGGCGAACCACTGGTTTTGCGTCAAATGGGGGTTTTATTGCCTGTGGGTGACACCTTGGTGGCTGGTCAAGGGGGGCGCTTGGTTGGATTGCAACCCTTGTCAGGCGCTGTGCTCTGGGAAGTTGCCATCGGAACATCTCGCGGTACCAACGACATGGAGCGTTTGGTCGATCTGGTCGGTCCTGCCAGCAGGTTTGGCACTGTGGTTTGTGCGCGGGCGTTTCAGGCGCAAATTGGTTGCGTCGATACCCGCAACGCCAGCGCGCTTTGGAGCCGACGTTCGGTGGGGGACCAGGGTTTATCGGGCAATGAACAAATGCTTGTTTCTACCGATGGCAACGGTGTCTTGGTTGCATCCAACCGACTCAACGGTGAAAAGGTCTGGGAGTCGGATCGGCTGCGTTATCGACAATTGACCGCCCCATTGGTGTCTGGTCAGTACACCGCAGTGGGTGACAGCGGGGGGCAACTTTATTTTTTCGCTCAAAAAGATGGCAGTTTGGTCCACCGTGCCGTCAGTGATGGCAGCGGTTGGGCCACCAACCCTATAACCTCCCAAGACCATATCATTACCGTCACCCGCAAGGGACTGGTCCAAGCCTGGAAGATCTCCTCGGGCCAATCATGAAACCTGTTCTGGCGCTGGTGGGAAGACCCAATGTGGGCAAGTCAACGCTGTTTAATCGTCTGACCCAGTCACGAGATGCCATCGTGGCTGATTTTCCCGGTTTGACCCGTGACCGCCACTATGGGCAAGGCAAACAAGGACCTTATGAATTCATAGCGATTGATACCGGGGGTTTTGAACCGGACGCCTCCAATGGCATCTACAAAGAAATGGCCAAGCAAACCCAACAAGCGGTGGCGGAGGCCGATGTGGTTCTTTTTGTGGTCGATGCGCGCAATGGTTTGAATGCACAAGACCATGACATTGCCAATTTCTTGCGCAAACTCGGCAAACCTTGTGTGTTGGCCGCCAATAAGGCGGAGGGCATGCAACAAGGTCTGCAGTTGGCGGAGTTTTACGAACTCGGACTGGGGGAAGTGCATCCTGTCTCAGCGGCTCACGGGCAAGGTGTCCGCAGTCTGGTCGAAACCGCATTAATGCCATTGTTCGTCTCTGGACAATTCACCGATGAAAGCAATGAGACCGCCCCTGAAGGGACCATCAAATTGGCGGTGGCTGGACGACCGAATGTGGGAAAGTCCACCTTGATCAATACATGGTTGGGTGAGGAGCGCTTGGTGGCTTTTGATTTGCCGGGCACCACCCGGGACGCCATCAGTGTTCCCTTTGAAAGAGGCGGGCAACGGTATGAACTGATAGATACCGCAGGATTGAGGCGCAAAGGCAAAGTCTTTGAGGCCATTGAAAAATTTTCGGTAGTCAAGACCTTGCAAGCCATCGAGTCGGCCCACGTGGTGTTGTTGCTATTGGATGCAACCCAGGGGGTCACCGACCAAGATGCGCATATTGCTGGCTTTGTGCTTGAATCAGGTCGCGCCGTGGTGTTGGCGGTCAACAAATGGGATGCGGTTGATGCCTATCAACGCGAGTTGTTGCATCGCTCCATCGAGGCCAGATTGGCATTTTTGAAATTTGCGGCAGTGCATTTGATATCGGCCAAAAAGCGACAAGGTCTGGTACCCCTTTGGAGCTCAATTCATCAAGCCCACCAGGCTGCCATGTGCAAAATGAGCACACCGGTTCTCACGCGCCTTCTACAGGAAGCTGTTCAGTTCCAAGCCCCTCAGCGTTCCGGCATGTTCAGGCCCAAATTGCGCTATGCCCACCAAGGCGGCATGAACCCGCCCATCATCGTCATTCATGGCAATTCGCTGGAACATGTGGGTGCTGTTTACAAACGCTACCTGGAAGGGCGCTTCAGAAAAGCCTTTAACTTGGAGGGCACTCCCTTGCGCATCGAGATGAAAACCTCTGAAAATCCTTATAAAAACAAAGAAGATTGACTGTCTGGCCCTTGTGGGCCATGGTCGTGTGGTATGGTTACAAGTTGAACACCAACACGGAGAATATCGTGGGTAACAAAGGGCAGTTATTACAGGATCCGTTTCTCAATGCTTTGAGGCGTGAACACATTCCCGTTTCGATCTATTTGGTCAATGGCATCAAGTTGCAAGGGCAGGTGGAATCTTTTGATCAATATGTGGTGCTTTTGAGAAATACCGTCACCCAAATGGTTTATAAACACGCCATATCCACCATTGTGCCTGGCCGTGCAGTGACCTATCAATCCGAGGACGCCTCACCTGCCGACGGGGCTTGATGATCTGGTTTTGAAAATCCAGCCATATCCAACATCCACACCCGTTTTGCTGATGGGGGTTGATTTTCACCAAACCGACTTTGACGCTGAGTTGCAAGAGTTGGGCTTACTGGTTCAAACCGCCGGAATGCAAGCCGTCGGTCGGTTGACTTGCAGGCGGCAAGCGCCTGATCCGGCCTTGTTTGTGGGCAAAGGCAAGGCTGACGAGATCAAGGCCATGGCGCTGGAACTGGGGGCCCTTGAAGTTGTTTTTGACCAATCTTTGAGCCCCGCACAACAAAGGAACCTGGAGCGTCACCTGGACATGCCGGTCAATGACCGAACGCTGGTTATTTTGGAAATATTTGCCCAGCGGGCCCGCAGCCATGAAGGCAAGCTGCAAGTGGAGTTGGCCAGGCTGCAATACCTGTCCACGCGATTGGTGCGTCGCTGGTCTCACCTGGAACGACAGCGGGGCGGTATCGGTACCCGTGGCGGACCCGGAGAGACCCAGATTGAACTGGATCGCCGCATGCTGGGTGAAGGCATCAAAAGAACCCGTGAACGCCTCCAAAAAGTCATGCGACAGCGCCAAACACAACGTAAACAAAGGTTGCGCAAAGATGCCTTTCGCATTTCATTGGTGGGCTATACCAATGCTGGCAAATCCACTTTATTCAATGCGTTGGTGAAAGCGAAAACCTACGCCGCAGATCAATTGTTTGCCACGCTTGACACCACCACCCGGCAAATCCACTTGGACTTTCCTGATGGCATGGGGGCATCGGTTTCCTTGTCTGACACCGTTGGTTTCATCCGCGACTTGCCTCACGGTCTGGTCAAAGCCTTTGCAGCCACTTTACAAGAAGCGGCCG
>RFNL01000241.1 GCA_009927195.1 Betaproteobacteria bacterium
GAACATCTGAGTATTCTCGCAGGGTTCAGCGCAGTGCCCTGGCCCTCAGCCGCAAATCGTCTCCCACGGGGGTGCAATCCAGCCATCGCCAGCGCAAGGCTGCATCCAAATGCGCCAGTGCTGGCAGATTGGCCATGCCCTGACCCGGCCCGATCAGGGTGGGGGCCAGGTACAGCAGCAACTCATCCACCAAGCCTTCGCGCAGCCAAGACCCATTGAGTTTGTGGCCTGCTTCGATGTGCAACTCGTTCACACCCCGCCGGCCCAAGTCGGCCAAGACGGCGGCCAAGTCCACCTTGCCAGCGGAGTTGGCCAGCAGCGTGGTGTGGGCCCCACGCTGCGACAGCACCAGTTGCTGCGGGTGATCGGCCTGGGCACCATAAATCCACACGTCACGTTCGTTTTGCCACAGTGCCGCATTCAATGGGGTTTGCCATTGGCTGTCCACCACCACCAGGGGAGGTTGGCGCGAGGTGGACACGCTTCTGACATTGAGGATAGGGTTGTCTTGCAGCACCGTGCCCACACCGGTCAGAACCGCACACGCTCGGGCGCGCCAGTGGTGGCCGTCTTGGCGAGCCGCTGTCCCAGTGATCCATTGGCTCACACCATTGGTCAAGCTGGTTTGCCCGTCCATGGATGCTGCAATTTTCATCCTGACCCAAGGCAAACCGGTTTGCATGCGTTTGAAAAAGCCGATGTTGATTTCGCGGGCCTGATCTTGGCCTTCGCCCATCAACACCTCAATGCCCGCAGCGCGCAAGCGCGCCAGGCCTTGTCCAGCGATCAATGGGTTGGGATCGACCATGCTCACCACCACCCGGGCCAATTGCGCTTGAATGAGTGCGTCGCAGCAAGGGGGGGTTCGGCCATGGTGGCTGCAAGGCTCCAAGGTCACATAAGCGGTGGCACCTAGGGTGTCGTGGCCGAGCTCCCGGGCTTGTTGCAGGGCCATGATTTCTGCATGGGCTTGCCCGGCAGCCTGGGTATGGCCTTGACCCAAAAATTGTCCTTGCGGCGAGACCAGCACGCACCCCACCCTTGGGTTGGGGCTGGTGATGTACAACGCTTGTTCAGCCAAACCCAGGGCTTGCGCCATCCATGAAGCATGTTGAGCAGACATGTACCAATTATCAGCGGCTCCAACATTCGGTGGCGTTCAGGCTGGCCCCCTGTACCCCTTGCTCTCCCAAATGGTTGAGCGTCAAAACCCCGCAGGCATCTTGAATTTGGCTGGTTTGGGGCACGGCTTTGAGGGAAAACGCATTGCCGGATGGGTCGGTTTGCGCTTGGATCGAATAGGCATCGCCTGGCACTTTGAGCAATGCGGAAGGTATTTGTTGCGCCGTCGGGTAGCTGCCTTGAATGACTGCTGCTCGTTCTATCCACTGTGCGGTTTGCATCAAACTGAGTTTGGCCGCTTGGCGATGACCGCGTCTGAGGTAATTTTGGTATTGGGGCAGGGCCCAACCCATCACAATGGCGGTGAGGGCCAAAACCAATAAGGATTCGAGCAAGCTCAGGCCCATTGCACTGCGCAGACCAGCCCGGTCAGAGCAAGGTGATGACGTTAAAACGGGTTTCATGGCAAGACCTCATGCCAACTCAACCACCGCCCGCCCATTGTGCTGTTGAGGTTGGCTTGCCACCAAGCTTGCAGAACAACGGGTGTCGAACTGGGTGTGGCTTGGGCCAATGCCGTGATGCGCCACAGCACCGCGTTTTGGGTGGTATCGGCATTGGCAAAGGTTTCAAGCCAGTAAACACCGCGATCGGACAAGATGGGATTGACACGCTTGTCCCAGATGGTCCCTGGTGTTGTGAACTGACCGTAATGCGCTGCACTGTTGATGCGTTGCAACCATTGGGCCGCTGATGCTGAATCCAGTGCGGACGGGGCACAAATGCCTTGCCAGCAGGTTCCAGAGGGCAAAGTTTTTCGAAGCAATGCCAAGCCTTCCAAACGGTGGGAGATGAATGGGGTTGTCGAACTCGCATCGGGGCTGGGGGTGGTGTGGCGGTTATCTTTGGGCGTCGATCCAGTGCTGGCCAATAAATCCTGTTCTGCGTCTTTGAGCAATGCCTCAGCGGCTGCACGGGCGCGCCATTCATCGCCGTCGCTGCGCATCACACTGGCATGCAGCCACAAGCCACGGGTCAAAGACAAGGCGCTCAGGGCGCACAAGGCCAACACAGCCATGACCGTGGGCAAGGCCCAACCTGGGTGTTTGTCAGACTGCGACTTCATGGTGTTGCGATGGACACCTGTCGCCAGGCAAAGACTTGTTTATGGACCCAACGGGGCCGACCATCTTTGGCCAGTGTTTCGCCTTGACAACCTTTCATCACTGCGGGCAGGGCTTGGGCAACTGGCGCACCCACGCGCCGGATGCAGACCTCGATCGCCATCACCTGGTGGGGGTCTGACACCATTGGGGCGGTCACCCATTGAAGGCTGTACACACCCTGGCCATCTACCCTGGCCTGGGCATATCGCAATTGCATGTCTTCAATACCTTCGGCCAGGGATTGGGTGGTGGCAGTTGCATTTGATTCGTCCAGACAGGCAAGCTCTGATTTGCTGTTGATGGAAAATCGATTGCGAATCGTCTCGGTGCTGCCTTTGGTGTTGCCTTGGCAATCACGCCCCTCCACGTTGCGCCAGTGAACAGTGGTCAGACCATCGGACAATGCGCCGGCGCCATCTGTGCCCAGCCAAGCCACCGACGGCATGGACAGCGAGATCGCGCCGGAGGCGCTTTGCTGGGCTTGGGCTGCGCCGGCTTGTCGAATGTGCTGCCCCAGGGTTCGCCACACCCAGGTCATTTGTTGGGATTGCAGCATGCCTTCTTGGGCCAGGGCGTGGTTTTGCTGGGCAAAGCCCCACATGCCCAAAGCCGCCAGCACCACCATGGCGGCCAAAGTTTGCCCAACCAACCAATCGGCCAAACTCAAACCGACTTGCAATCTGGCTTTGGCGCAGGCCCCCTGGGTGGGCATGGGCATGGGCATTGATGGCTTCATGGCCTCACGTGCAAAAAGTAACAGGCATGCTGTGCAGGGCAACTCAATCCGGCAGCAAGCGCCCCTTGATCAGCAACGACGGTTCCGCCCTCTCGCCATGCCAAAGCTATGCCCAGGTGCTGCGAATCGCTGGGCGAGACCCACACTTGGGTTTGTGCGCCTGGCATTCGAATTTGCACCTCTTGGGTCCATGCCGCCAAATCCGACATGGCCCACTCTAGGGTTGAGCAAGGTCGGGCGCTGCAGTCCACCGCCATGGGTTTTTGGCCCCATGCCAATTGATAGGCATTCATGCGGGTCCGGTTGGCGCGCACCCGTTCGGCCATGTCTTGGGCCAGCCATGCGGCATGTTCATTGGCTTGCTGGCTGCGCCACATTTGCATGCTTTTGCCTTGTACCCACAAAAGGCCCAAGATGCCCAGGGACAACAGGCTCAAAGCCGCCAGGGCCTCCACGAGCCCCCAGCCAGATGGGTGACGCATGTGTGTTGCACGCATCATGGGCTGGTGCATTTGTCCCCCGCCTGAAAACGCACCCGCCCTGCGGCGCTGATGCAAACCGTGGTGGCCATCTGGCTGCGCGGATCGCTTTGGGGTCTGAAAACAAAGCTGTCGCCCACGGTGCCTGGTTCGCCCCGTCGGTTGATCGTCAGTTTGTCGGTGCGCAGGTTGTGCACCATGACGACCCCCTCGGGCAGGCGGTGCATGGCCATGGTTTTGCCATCCAGAGTGGTTACCCGCCAACCGCAACGCCAGTCACCGGCAGAGCTTGCCCCCGCACAATCGGTGACCCGCACCATCAGCAAGTCGGCTCCCTGTGCCATGGCTTGAATGCGGGCCCAATGAAGGCTGTGCATGAAACCTTCGCGCGCTGTTTGCACCTTGGCTTTTTGCAGACCCGTTTGCCATGATGACAGCCCCCAAACTGCACCCATGGCAGACAAGGCAAGGACGCTCAAAACCTCTGTCAGCCCCCAACCCTGTTGGGGAGAAAGCTTGCGACAATGAGTGGTGCCCATGAAAAATGAGTGATAAATAATTCGTTTTTAATCGGCTTTGTATTTGTTGGCAAGTAGGGCATGACCCCGTGCGAAAAGCCGTTGGTGGACCTCAGGGCCGAACAATTGGGTATTGCTGATAGAATCTCGCCTTTCGGATC
>RFNL01000279.1 GCA_009927195.1 Betaproteobacteria bacterium
GCCAAGGCCAGAGAGCGGCCCAAACCCTGGGCCGGTGGCGGCGCGAGTTCCAAGTGCATCGAAGCGGTGCTCATGGCGCAGCAGGCATCATCAAGGTTGGAGTTGCACCGACAGGCCCACGCGTTGCACCCCTGCACGTTGCAAACTGTCCATGACCTTGACCACGGTTTCGTACTTGATGCCCTTGTCGGCGCTGATCACCACGGGTGTGTTGGCATTGCCCCCTTGCCATTGCAAAACTTGTTGCGGCAAGGATGACAGGCTGGTAGGCATTTGTGCAGAGGTGCTGCCAGTCGACTTGAGTTCTATTTTTTCTTCGGAATCGATCAGCACTTGAATGACCTGTTCGGGTTGCGCCGAGGCCTTGCCCACGCTGGGCACATCGATCACACTGGGCGCAATCAGGGGCGCGGTGACCATGAAGATGATGAGCAAGACCAACATCACATCGATGAAGGGCACCATGTTGATGTCGTTGATAGCGCGTCGGCCACGGGCGCTGCGGGGAGCGGCAGAAGGCATGGTGTTCGCTCCGTCTCAGTGTCCCGAGGTGGACTGGTGGCCCACATTGCGTTGCAAGATGTTGGAGAACTCTTCGATAAAGGTCTCCAAGCGAATGGCCACGCGCTCAATGTCGCGGCTGAAGCGGTTGTAGGCCAGCACAGCGGGAATTGCTGCAAACAAACCAATGGCGGTGGCCACCAATGCCTCGGCAATGCCCGGGGCCACTTTGGCCAGGGTTACTTGTTGCATGCTGGCCAAACCGGTGAAGGCGTGCATGATGCCCCACACGGTGCCAAACAAACCCACATACGGTGAAACCGATCCAACCGAGGCCAGAAATGACAGTTGGGATTCTATGGCGTCCATCTCGCGTTGGTAACTGGCCCGCATGGCCCGACGCGCACCATCCATCAAAACCGCGCTGTCGCTGATCCGACGCTCGCGCAGTTTTTGGTACTCGCGCATGCCACTGGCAAAGATACGTTCCATGGGCCCTGCCAATTTGGCGTGGGTGGTGGCGGCAGCGTACAAGTCATTGAGGCTGGTGCCAGACCAAAAATCGCGCTCGAAATTCTCATTCAGTGCCTTGACCTGTTTGAGTGCAATGACCTTGCGAAAGATGGCCGTCCAACTGGCAACTGACACGCCCATCAGCAGCAGCACCACGGCTTGCACCACCCAACTGGCATTGAGCAGGAGGTGGATGATTGAAAAATCTTGGTTCATGGCAACAAGTCCAAAAGAGTTTTGGGTATTCTCGCAGGGCGCAAGCGGGCGGCATCGACCCAGCCAATTCGGATGCTTCCCTCGCACAGCAAGCTGGTGGTGGACCCATCTTGCCGCGATGCTTGTTGCACCAGTCTCAAACTGGCCCGCCCTTTTTCCAGCAATTGGGCGCTGACCCCAATCATGTCATCGAGCCGCGCAGGCAGAAAGTAGTGCAACGATGTGTGGGTGACGACAAACATGCCACCGGTGGTTTCGCGCAAATGTTGTTGCCCCAGCCCCAAATGGCGCAGCCATTCGGTGCGGGCACGCTCAAAAAACTTCAGGTAGTTGGCATAAAACACAATGCCACCGGCATCGGTGTCTTCCCAGTAAATGCGAATGGGATGCACAAACACATCAGCCATGGTTCACCCATTGGCGCAAACGCGCGGTGGCCTGTTGCAATTGCGCCAGGCTGCTAGCGGTGGACAAGCGCACGTGTTGTTCGGTCTGGTTGTGGCCAAAGTCACGCCCCGGTGTCATGGCCACATGCGCATGCTGCATGGCCGCCAAGCAAAAATCCCAGCTGTTGGCCAAACCCATTCGGTCGCAAATGGCGCCCACATGGGCCCAGGCATAAAAAGCGCCGTCAGGCATCAGCGATATTTGCATGCCCAGCTGCTTGAGGGCTGGCACCACCCAGTCTCTGCGTGCTTGAAACTCTGTGCGTCGTTGTTCGTAAATGGCCAGGTTATCGGGTTCAAAACAAGCCAAGGCAGCGCGTTGGGCAATGGCATTGGGGCAAATGAACAGGTGCTGGGCCAGCGACTCGATCACGGGCACCAGTGCGGGCGGTGCCACCAGCCAGCCCAGCCGCCAGCCAGTCATGTGAAAGTATTTGGAGAAGCTGTTGATGCTCAGCACATGCTCTCCCAAGCGCAAGGCGCTTTGCCCATAGATGGCATCGTAGGACAAGCCCAGATAGATTTCGTCGACCAGGGTGACACCGCCACGCGATTGCACGAAATCGTCTATCTCGCGCAAGGTGTCGGGGTGGATCGAGGTGCCCGTGGGGTTGGAGGGGCTGGCCAGCAGCACGCCTTGGGTGTGGCAGCCCCAAGCCTGACGGACCTGTTCGACATCCATTTGATATCGCTGTGCGGCATGGGTGGGCAGCAGCACCGCACGCCCACCGGCGGCTTGAACAAATTGACGGTTGCAGGGGTAGCTGGGGTCTGGCAGCAAGACCTCGTCGCCTTCGTCGACCAAGGCCAGGCAGGCCAAGTGCAGGCGGCTGAGGCGCCGGCGGTGACCACGATGCGGCCCGGGTCGATGTTCAGGCCCCAGCGCTGCTTGTACCAGTGGCTGATGCGTTCACGCAGCGCAGGCAGACCCAAGGCGTGGCTGTATTGGGTGTGGCCGTCGCGGATGGCTTTTTCGGCTGCGGCTTGCACACCTGGAGGTGCCGTGAAGTCGGGTTCGCCAATGTTGAGCGCAATCATGGGTCGGTCGGTATGGGCAAATTGCTGCGCCCAATGCGCTGCGGTTTTGCCCATCTCCATGACGTAAAAAGGTTCGATGCGTTGCGCGCGCTGAGACAGTTTCATTCGGACAACAGCGAAATCGGCAGGGACTAGGCGCGGGCCAAACCGGCATCGCGGTCGGCTTGAACCTCTAGAGGGCGCAATTGGGAGGCCAATCCGTTGAGCACCGCATTGATGTATTTGTGGCCATCGGTACCACCAAACTCCTTGGCGAGTTCAACGCACTCATTGATGACCACGCGCCAGGGTACATCTCCACAATGTTGCAACTCGTAGGTGCCAATCCACATGATGGCATGCTCAATGGGCGATATGTCTGGCATGCGCCGGTCCAAAAAGGGGGTGATCAGTGCGTCCAAGCTGACGCTTTGGGCCGCGCAACCTTCCAGCAAGACCTGATAGTGGACGGGGTCTGCTTTGTGAAAGCCAGCCAACTCATGGGTGAATGCGTCCACCGCGGCCACATCATTGCCGCCCACTTGAACCTGGTAGAGGGCTTGCAAAGCAAATTCGCGCGATCTGCTGCGCGGTGTTTTGCTACCGGCTTTGCGGGCGCCGGTTTGGGTCAAGCCGGTGCGGGATTGCCGTGGCGGGCGGGCCGAGGTGCTCAACGCAGGCGCTCCAGCAGCAAAGCCATTTCGACGGCCACTCGGGCTGCATCGCGCCCCTTGTCGGTTTGTCGCGCCACGGCTTGTGCCATGTTTTCGGTGGTCAGGATCGCATTGGCGATGGGCAAATGGTGGTCCAAGGCCACCCGACTGACACCAGCACCTGATTCGTTGGCGACCAGTTCAAAGTGGTAGGTTTCGCCGCGCACTATGCAACCCAAAGCGATCAAGGCATCAAAGCTTTGGCGCTGGGCCATGGCCTGCAAGGCCAAGGGTATTTCCAAAGCGCCTGGCACCTGAATGGTTTCCACCTGGTCGGGCTCGATGTGCATGGCGCGCAACTCGCTCAGGCAAGCCAGATGCAGAGCATTGGTGATGTCGGCATTGAACCGCGCTTGCACAATGCCAATGCGCAAGCCAGCGCCATTCAAGTCGGTTTGGTTGTTGAGTGGGGTGAACATGGCCGCTCCTGGGGTGCTGTTCAGGCGCTGTCACCGGGGGCGAGGTAGCCGGTGATTTCCAGGCCGTAACCTGCCATGCTAGGCATGCGCCGCGGGGTGCCCATCAAACGCATGCGATGCACACCACATTCGCGCAAAATTTGTGCGCCCACTCCATAAGAGCGAAGGTCCATCCGATCACGTTCGGGTCCATGGGCAGGCCGTGCAGTGCCGTCAAATTGGGCCAGCAATTGCGCTGACGTCTCGCCGCAGTTGAGCAAGACCACCACGCCGCATTGGGCTTGGTCGATGTGTTGCAAGGCCGCATCCAGGCTCCAGGAGTGCATGGCGCGGCCGACTTCGAGCGCATCGAACACCGACATGGGTTCGTGCACCCGCGCCAGCACGGGTGTGTGGGCATCCCATTGACCGCGCACCAAGGCCAAATGGACATCCCCGGTGGCGGTTTCTTGGAACGCATGGGCCTGGAACAAGCCGTGGCTGGTTTGCAAGGGTCGACTGCCCACCTTGGTGACCAAGGTTTCGGTTCGGCTGCGGTGCTCAATCAAGTCGGCAATGGTGCCGATTTTCAAGCCATGCTCGGCCGCAAAAAGTTGCAGATCGGGCAAACGGGCCATGGTGCCATCGTCTTTCATGATTTCGCAGATGACACTGCTGGGGCTGCATCCGGCCATACGGGCGAGATCACAGCCTGCTTCGGTGTGGCCTGCGCGCATGAGCACGCCGCCATCGACCGCTTGCAGGGGAAACACATGACCGGGTTGCACCAGGTCTTGGGCTTGGCTGTTGGGCGAAACGGCCACTTGGATGGTGCGCGCCCGATCGGCCGCAGAAATGCCGGTGGATACCCCTTGGGCAGCTTCAATGGACACGGTGAAGGCCGTTCCGTGCGAAGTGCCGTTGCGCAGGGTCATTGGTGGCAGACCGAGGTATTGGCAGCGCTCGCGCGTCAGGGTCAGGCAAATCAGGCCACGCCCAAAACGGGCCATGAAATTGATGGCCTCGGGGCTCACATGGTCGGCAGCCAGCACCAGGTCGCCTTCGTTTTCACGGTCTTCTTCGTCAACCAAAATGACCATGCGCCCGGCGCGCAACTCGGCAACGATGTCTTCAACTGGGGACACAGGGGTGGGTTTCAAAGCGGCATTCATGGGTGAGGCAGGGCCAAACTGGCATCGGCGCGCAACATGCGCTCGACGTAGCGGGCAATCAAATCGACTTCAAGGTTGACCGAACTGCCGGTTTGGAGTCGGTGCAAGGCGGTGTTTTGAATGGTGTGGGGGATCAGGTTGATGCTGATCACGCAGCCATCGCTGCGGTCTTCGGCGCTATTGACGGTCAGGCTCACCCCATTGACGGTGATAGAGCCTTTGTAGGCCAGGTATTTGCTCAATTCTGTTGGGGCCAGCACCCGCAAGACCCAGCTTTCACCCACAGGTTCGAATTGCACCACGCGGCCCAAACCATCCACATGGCCCGATACCAGATGGCCGCCCAGGCGGTCATTGGCGCGCAGGGCTTTTTCAAGGTTGACTTCACCCAAGTTGGTCAAGCCACTGGTCTTGTCCAGGGACTCGGCCGAAATGTCAATGCAAAACTGGTTTTGGGGGGCTTGGATGTCTGTCACGGTCATGCAAGCGCCGTTGATCGCGATGCTGTCGCCCAGACCCACATCGGCCAAATACCCTGCGGGCGCAGACAGGGTCAGGCGCTTGCCGTGTTGTAAAGAGCGACCCAGGTCGTGGACTTCGACGATGCGACCCACGCCGGTGATGATTCCGGT
>RFNL01000412.1 GCA_009927195.1 Betaproteobacteria bacterium
GGATAAAGGCGTTCGATGGGTTGGCCATTTTTCAGCACCTCCACATCAGCGCGCACCGCGCGGTAATTGGGGCCTTTGACCTCTTGCATGCCTTGCAAGCGAAAGGCATAGGGCTCGATCGTGACCACATCGCCCACGCCCATGCGCACATCGCGTTCGACCTCAAACGACTTCACGCCGGTGATGCCGGCCACCACCACCGCCAGACCCATATGGGCGCACTGCATGCCCCAATAGGCCGTGCCAATGTGGCCAGGTTGTTGCCAGCGCAGCCACATGTGTTGCAGGGAACCGAGCACCACCCACGCGGACAAGCCAAAACCCAAAGCCGCGCCGATAGACCACTCACCGACCACCGCGGGTGCGGCCAGGCCCACCGCCAAAGCAGCCAAGGCCACCCAGCGCAACCGCAGCAGCAATTCACCCCAATGCGACTCGCGCCAGCGCACCACAGTGCCGGGCACCATGATCACCAACAAAGGCACCATCAATGGCACGAACACCGCATTGAAATACGGGGGGCCGACCGATAATTTGCCCAGGTTGAGGGCATCGATCACCAGCGGATATAAGGTGCCCAGCAGCACCGCTGCACAGGCCACCACCAACAACACGCTGTTGGCCAGCAACAAGGTTTCACGCGACAGCGGGCTCACCCTTGCCCCATGCGCACCTTAGGCATGCGCCAGGCATAAAGCGTGAGGGAAAAACCCACCACCAGCGCCAAGAACATCAAAATAAACACGCCGCGTTTGGGGTCTGAGGCAAACGCATGGACCGAGGTCAGCACGCCCGAACGAACCAAAAACGTGCCCAACAAAGACAGCGAAAACGCGCTGATCGACAACAACACCGTCCACGCCTTGAAGTTGCCCCGCTTGTCGCTGGCCATCAGCGAATGGATCAGGGCCGTGCCCACCAGCCAGGGCATGAGCGATGCGTTTTCCACCGGATCCCAAAACCACCAACCGCCCCAGCCCAACTCGTAATAGGCCCACCAAGATCCCAGGCCAATGCCAAAGGTCATGAACAACCAGGCCACCACCGTCCATGGCCTGGACCAGCGCGCCCAAGCCGCGTCC
>RFNL01000373.1 GCA_009927195.1 Betaproteobacteria bacterium
GCGCCCTCGCCCCGGCAACCTTCGGTCAGCAACACGCCCGCACCGGCCACGCCGGTGGGGTGGAACTGCCAAAACTCCATGTCTTCCAAGGGAATGCCGGCACGTGCGGCCATGCCCATGCCGTCGCCGGTGTTGATGAAAGCATTCGTAGAAGCGGCAAAGATGCGGCCTGCGCCACCGGTGGCCAACAACACGGTTTTGGCCTCCAAAATATGCATTTCGCCGGTTTCCATCTCCAATGCAGTAACACCCACCACATCGCCTTCGGCATCGCGGATCAGGTCCAGCGCCATCCATTCAACAAAAAAAGTTGTGTTGGCTTGCACGTTTTGCTGGTAGAGCGTGTGCAGCATGGCGTGGCCGGTGCGGTCGGCAGCGGCACAAGCGCGTTGCACCGGTTTTTCTCCGTAGTTGGCGGTATGGCCGCCAAAAGGGCGTTGGTAAATCGTGCCGTCGGGGTTGCGGTCAAAAGGCATGCCCATGTGCTCGAGTTCGTACACCACCTTGGGTGCTTCGCGGCACATGTATTCAATCGCGTCTTGATCGCCCAGCCAATCAGAGCCTTTGATGGTGTCGTAGAAGTGATAGTGCCAGTTGTCTTCAGACATATTGCCCAAGGACGCACCAATACCGCCTTGTGCGGCCACCGTGTGAGAGCGGGTAGGAAACACTTTGGAGAGCACCGCCACGTTCAGGCCAGCCCGCGCCAATTGCAGCGAGGCACGCATGCCTGAGCCACCGGCACCCACAATGACCACATCGAACCTGCGACGGGCGATGGAACTTGAACTAGACATGGGTCAAAGCCTCCAGAGAACTTGAATCGCCCAACCGGTGCAAGACACCAGCCAGACCAAGGTGAAAATTTGCAGGCTCAGGCGCACCGCCACCGGCTTGATGTAATCCATCCAGATATCGCGCACGCCCACCCATACGTGGTAGGCCATGGCCACAATGATCGTGAAGGTCAGCGCTTTCATCCATTGGCTGCTGAAAATGCCAGCCCATTTGTCGTACCCGATGGGCCCACTGCCCATTACCACTTGCAGAAGAACCAGCAAAGTGAACAAGGCCATCAAGGCTGCAGTAATGCGTTGGGCCAGCCAGTCGCGCAACCCGTAATGGGCACCCACCACCACACGTTTAGAACCGTAATTGACTGTCATCTTGGTTTTCCTCGGATTCAATACAGGCCAAACAACTTGGCACCCAATAGCAGCGTCAATGCGATCGAGGTACTGAGTGTGGCGATGGCCGATGAGCGGCCAAATTCTTTGGTGACAGCGTGATGCGCATCCATATAAATGTGTCGAACGCCAGCGATCAAGTGGTGCAAATAGGCCCAGATCAAGGCCAGTGCGATCAATTTGAGGAACCAGCCGGGCGCGAAACCCAATCCGACATTGAAGGCGTACTTGAACTTGGCAAACGAAATTTCAGAGGAAACCGATTGGTCAAACATCCAAATGATGAACGGCAACAACAGAAACATCAAGGCGCCGCTGATGCGGTGCAAGATAGACACCCATCCCGCCGGCGGCAGTCGGTAGGTGGGCAAATCGCTGAGCGCATTGATGTTGCGAAACTCTGGCCGCTTTGGGGCTGTCTCGGTCATGGGAAGCAATCCTGGTTAAAAAAGGTGGTTGTCAAAACGTATTTTTGAATCGCTAAATTCTATTTGACGACAAAGTGATGTCAAAAAGATGGCATGTCAAGTTCAGAACAATTGATTTCGGTAGTGGTGCAGGTCGGTCCGGTACAGCCCGCGACGCAACTCCATGGGCAGGTCGTTGTAAGTAAAAGCCACTCGCTCAACGCTGAGCAATGGGGTGGTTGCGCTCACCTGCAGGCATTGTGCCTGTTGTTCGTCTGGCAAAACGGCTTTGATCTTTTCGTCAGCGCGCACCATGCTGATGCCAAACTCGGCTTCGAACAAGGCATACATGGGGCCTTGCGAGGTCGCCAGCCGCTCAGCACTGAGGCCCCTGAAGCGGTCGCCGGGCAACCACAGGTCTTCCAAAATGGTCGGCACGCCTTGAAAGCCCAAGATGCGGCGCACCTGAATCACGGCTTCCCCGGTGCGCAAGGCCAATGCACGCGCCACATCGGCGCTGGCGCGCGCTCGTTTGCATGACAAGATGCTACGCTGGGCCGATCCTTGATTTTGCAGATTGCCATGATCGGGTTGCAACTTGAGAAACCTGAATTGAAGCCTTTCTTCTGCATGGGTTGCCACAAAAGTTCCCTTGCCTTGGCGGCGGACCAACAGGTTTTCGGTGGCCAATTCATCGATGGCTTTGCGCACCGTGCCTTGGCTGACTTTGAAGCGCGCGGCCAGGTCCATTTCGCTGGGAATGGCCTCACCCGGCTTCCACTCACCGCCTTGCAGACTTTGAAGAATCAATCCCTTGATCTGTTGATACAGCGGGCTGAAAGCGGGCGCTTGGCCGGGAGAGATCAGCAAGCCCGGAATTTCGCTGGCAAAAGCGGTGGGAGGTGTTTGGGTGGCATTGGTCATGGGATGGTTTGGATCTGGGTGTCAAACCTCTGTCATGGCTTCATCTTATCTTATATAAGACATAAGATAAATCGTTGCCTTATTCCTTTGCAGGTACACTCTTTTTTCATTTATTTCAATCACCATCTGGAGCCACCACCATGAGCAAAAAGCCCGTACGCGTCGCCGTCACCGGGGCCGCAGGCCAAATCGGTTACGCCTTGTTGTTTCGCATTGCCGCCGGAGAGATGCTGGGCAAAGACCAACCGGTCATCTTGCAATTGCTGGAAATTCCGGATGAAAAGGCCCAAAAAGCGCTCAAAGGCGTGATGATGGAATTGGACGACTGCGCTTTTCCATTGTTGGCCGGCATGGAGGCCCACAGCGATGCCCATACCGCCTTCAAAGACACCGATTACGCCTTGCTGGTGGGGGCACGTCCGCGCGGACCGGGCATGGAGAGGGCCGATTTGTTGGCCGCCAATGCCCAAATTTTCACCGCCCAGGGCAAAGCTTTGGATGCGGTGGCTTCGCGCCACGTCAAGGTGTTGGTGGTGGGCAATCCGGCCAACACCAACGCCTACATTGCCATGAAGAGCGCACCGAGCCTGCCCTCCAAGAACTTCACCGCCATGTTGCGCTTGGACCACAACCGCGCTCTGAGCCAAATCGCCGCCAAAACCGGCAAACCTGTGGCTGATATCCAAAAGCTCGCAGTCTGGGGCAACCATTCGCCGACCATGTATGCCGATTACCGCTTCGCCACCATCGACGGACAGTCCGTGAAAGACATGATCAACGATCAGGAATGGAACGCCAATGTGTTTTTGCCCACGGTGGGAAAGCGCGGCGCTGCCATCATTGAAGCGCGTGGCCTGTCCTCTGCGGCTTCGGCGGCCAATGCGGCGATTGATCACATGCGCGACTGGGCTTTGGGCACCCATGGTCAATGGGTCACCATGGGCATTGCCTCCCATGGCTGGTATGGCATTCCCAAAGATGTGATATTTGGCTTTCCTGTTACCTGCGAAGGGGGTGAATACAAAGTGGTCGAAGGCTTGCCCATCGACGTGTTCAGCCAAAGCTGCATTGATAAAACCTTGAAAGAGTTGACCGACGAGCAAGCGGGCGTGGCCCATTTGCTTGGATGAAACACCCGCGTGAGGTTTTGCTCGGTGCGCAGGCGGCGACGGTTCGCCTGCCTGTTTGTGACCATTACAGCGGCGTGCCCGCGCGCATGCAAAAGAGCTTGCAGTTGCAGGCCGAGATGATGCAAGAGTTCGGGGTTTGCGTTTTTGATGCAACCCTCGATTGCGAAGATGGCGCGCCAGTGGGCGGGGAGGCTGAGCAAGCAGCGCGGGTCAGTGAGTTGGTCTTGTCAGCCGTGCCAGGCGCGCGCGTTGGAGTGCGGGTGCATCCTGTGGACCACCCATGCTTTCATGATGATGTGTCCACCGTTGTGGGCCGCGCGGGTCAGCGGCTCAGTCACTTGATGGTGCCCAAGGTTGAATCGGTAGAGGATGTGGAGCAGGCCGTGCAAGCCACGGATGCCGCCGGCGCTCATCATCTCCCATTGCACGTTTTGCTGGAATCGCCAGCGGCAGTTCAGCAGGCCTTCGACATTGCCGCTCACACTCGGGTGTCATCCATCAGTTTTGGGTTGATGGATTTTGTATCAGCCCATGGCGGGGCCATCCCCTCATCGGGCATGGGCTTGCAGGGTCAATTCGCCCACCCTCTGGTGTTGCGGGCGAAGTTGGAAATTGCCTCCGCCTGCCATGCACACGGCAAAGTGCCATCGCATGGCGTGGTGACCGAATACAGCGATTTGTCTGCGGTGCAGGTGGCCGCCAGGCGGGCCAATCAGGAATTGGGCTATACACGGATGTGGAGCATCCACCCGGCCCAAATTCGCCCGATTTTGCAGGCCATGTCGCCCGATGAGGCCGAAGTGACCAAGGCTTGCGAGATCATTTTGGCCGCCAAGGTGCAAGAATGGGCACCCATCAGCCACCTGGGGCAATTGCACGACCGCGCCAGCTACCGCTATTTTTGGCAGGTCTTGGAGCGGGCCCATGCCACTGGGCACAATATGCCAATTGAGTTGGCTCCATTTTTTCACCAATGATCAGGCGTTCACCATGGGCAAATGTTTTTTGGCAATGTTGATGTGGGTTCATGTGGGGGTTTGGGCGCAGACCGCAGCGCCGCACAACGCCAAAGCCAAAATCCACCCGGCCAAGGTGCGGGCACAAGTCAAACCCAAGTCAGAGGTCCCGCCACCGATCAACCAGCCAGAGATGCCGCTGGCGCAGGAATTGATGCCATTGGCCGAACAAGTTCAAACCGGCAAGATGGTTTGCGAGGGCAGTACCGTTGAAGTGCATCCGCACCCTCAAACCCAGGGCTACTTCGTTTTGCGCATGGGTCATCACCATTACGTGATGGCACCCGTGGCCACCCACAGCGGTGCGCTGCGCATGGAGGATACAAAGCTCGGCGCAGTTTGGATACAACTGGCCGACAAGTCCATGCTGATGAATCAAAAGTTGGGGCGGCGCATGGCCGATGAGTGCCAAAGCCCAGCCCAAATGGTGGTGGCTCAGGCCATGGCCAAAATGCCACCCATCAACATTTTGGAGCCAGCACCTGACAAAGCCGCTGTGCCCTCACTTGACCTGGCCAATAAATAAACTGCAACCAGCAACAACTTGATTTTGAATGGAGAACTGAACCATGTTGAAAGCCTACCGTGACCATGTGGCCGAGCGCGCAGCCTTGGGCATACCACCTTTGCCTTTGAGTGCCAAGCAAACGGGTGAACTCATTGAACTGCTGAAAAACCCGCCCAAGGGCGAGGAAACCGCATTGGTGGAACTCATCACCCACCGCGTACCCGCTGGGGTGGACGATGCAGCCAAAGTCAAAGCCAGTTATTTGGCGGCCGTGGCCCATGGCAGTGAGCCATGTGCCTTGATCAGTCCCGAAAAAGCCACTGAACTGCTGGGCACCATGTTGGGTGGCTATAACCTCACGCCTTTGATTGACCTGCTCGACAGCAAAACCTGTGCGGCGATTGCTGCCGAGGGGTTGAAGAAAACCCTGTTGATGTTTGACCAGTTTCACGATGTCAAAGAAAAAGCCGACAAGGGTAACGCCTTTGCCAAAGCGGTGATTCAATCTTGGGCCGATGCCGAGTGGTTCACCAGTCGCCCTGAGGTGCCCCAAAGCATCACTTTGTCGGTGTTCAAGGTCACGGGTGAGACCAATACCGATGATTTGTCACCTGCCCCTGATGCATGGAGCCGACCCGATATTCCATTGCACGCATTGGCGATGTTGAAGAACAAGCGCGATGGCATCACCCCGGAAGAAGACGGTAAACGCGGCCCCATCAAGTTCATCGAGGATTTGCGCGCGCGCGGCCACTTGGTGGCCTATGTGGGCGATGTGGTGGGTACTGGCTCTAGCCGCAAATCAGCCACCAACAGTGTGTTGTGGTTCACCGGCGAAGACATTCCTTATGTGCCCAATAAGCGTTTTGGCGGCGTGTGTTTGGGCAGCAAAATTGCGCCGATTTTCTACAACACCATGGAAGACGCCGGTGCTTTGCCCATTGAGATCGATGTGAGCCAAATGAACATGGGCGATGTGGTTGAACTGCGCCCCTACGAGGGCAAGGCTTTCAAAGATGGCAAAGAAATTGCCAGCTTCACCGTCAAAAGCGAGGTCTTGTTTGACGAGGTGCGCGCGGGGGGGCGCATTCCTTTGATCATTGGCCGTGGCTTGACCACCAAAGCACGCGAAGCGCTGGGGTTGCCCACCTCGACGTTGTTCCGTTTGCCCGCCGTGCCAAAAGGCCATGGCAAAGGGTTTACCTTGGCCCAAAAAATGGTCGGCCGTGCATGTGGATTGCCACAGGGGCAGGGCGTTTTGCCCGGCACCTACTGCGAGCCTCGCATGACATCGGTGGGTTCGCAAGACACCACCGGTCCGATGACCCGCGACGAGTTGAAAGATTTGGCTTGTTTGGGTTTCAGTGCCGATCTGGTGATGCAGTCGTTTTGCCATACAGCGGCCTATCCCAAGCCAGTGGATGTGAAAACGCACCATGAACTGCCCGAGTTCATCAGCAACCGTGGCGGCATCAGCTTGAAGCCAGGCGATGGCATCATCCACTCTTGGCTCAACCGCATGCTGTTGCCCGACACCGTGGGCACGGGGGGTGACAGCCACACGCGCTTTCCCGTTGGTATCAGCTTTCCCGCTGGTTCAGGATTGGTGGCCTTTGCCGCGGCCACGGGGGTGATGCCGCTGGACATGCCCGAGAGCGTGTTGGTGCGTTTCAAAGGCAAGATGCAACCCGGTGTGACTTTGCGTGATTTGGTGCACGCCATTCCCCTTTATGCCATCAAAAAGGGCTTGCTCACGGTGGAGAAGAAGGGCAAGAAAAACATTTTTTCTGGCCGCATTTTGGAAATTGAAGGCCTGCCTGATCTGAAAGTCGAGCAAGCTTTTGAACTGTCTGACGCCTCTGCCGAGCGCAGCGCCGCCGGTTGCACGGTGCACTTGAACAAAGAGCCCATCATCGAGTACATCAACAGCAATATCGTGTTGTTGAAGAACATGATCGCGCAAGGTTATGCCGATGCCAGAACCATTCAGCGCCGTATTCAGGCCATGGAAGCTTGGTTGGCCAATCCCCAACTGCTGCAAGCCGACAATGATGCCGAGTACGCGGAAGTCATCGAAATTGATTTGAACGAGATCAAAGAGCCCATCGTATGCTGCCCCAATGACCCCGACGACGCCAAAACACTGAGCGATGTAGCTGGGGCGAAGATCGACGAGGTGTTCATTGGCTCTTGCATGACCAACATCGGTCACTTCCGTGCGGCTTCCAAGTTGCTCGAAGGCAAGCGCGATATTCCAGTGAAATTATGGATGGCACCGCCCACCAAGATGGATGCCCAGCAATTGACCGAGGAGGGTCACTACGGTGTGTTTGGCAATGCCGGTGCACGCATGGAAATGCCGGGTTGCTCTTTGTGCATGGGCAACCAAGCGCAGGTCAAAGAAGGTGCCACGGTCATGTCCACCAGCACCCGCAACTTCCCCAACCGCTTGGGCAAAAATACTTTTGTGTATTTGGGCTCGGCCGAACTGTCGGCGATTTGCTCCAAGCTCGGCCGCATCCCGACCCAGGCGGAGTACTTGACCGATATGGGTGTGATCAATGCCGATGGCAGCAAGATTTACAAGTACTTGAACTTTGACCAGATCGACAGCTTTCGCGAAGTGGCTGAATCCGTCAAAGCCTGAACCCAGGCAACCCAAAGCGCCAAGCGAAAAACCTGTCCGCGTTCGACTACGCGGGCAGGTTTTTTTCATTCCGGATCGATCTTGGCGTCGCGCACCACTTTGCCCCAACGCGGCGACTCTGCACGAATGAGGGCCGCAAACAACTCGGGTGCGCCGCCACCGATTTCATTGCCTTGGCTGAGGATTTTTTCCCGCACCTCCGCGTTTTGCAAGGCCTGGTTGCAAGCGGTGTTGAGGGTTTTGACCACCTCAGCGCTCAGGCCTTTGGGGCCCACCAAGCCTTGCCAGTTTTGCACCTCAACCGCTGGAAATCCCAACTCCGCCATGGTGGGAATTTGGGGTAGCAGGGGCGAGCGCACACGGCTGGTGATGGCCAATGCGCGCAACCTTCCACTCTTGACCGAGGGCATGGCCGCGTACATTTGCTCAAACATCATGTCGACTTGACCACCCATCAAGTCACTGGCCCCTGCCGCGCCACTTTTGTAAGGCGCGTGGATCAGGTCAATGCCAGCGGTGTGTTCAAACAAGGCGCCGCTCAAGTGGTGAGAGCCCCCAATACCTCCTGACGCATAGCTGTACTTGCCGGGAGCGGCTTTGGCCGCAGTGACCACTTCGGCCACGGTTTTGAAAGGTGATTCGTTGCGCACCATCAAGATAAGAGGACCTTTTTCAATCAAGGTGATGGGCACAATGTCATTGAAGGGGTCGAAATTTAATTTTTTAAACAGGGCATGGTTGACGGCCAAGGGTGCGAAGTTTCCCATGCCCACGGTGTATCCATCGGGGCGAGCGCGCGCAATGATTTCTGTCCCAATATTGCCCCCAGCCCCGGCTTTGTTGTCAATGATGATGGGTTGACCCAGCCATTGGCTCATTACCTTGGCCACCTGTCGCGACCGGCTGTCGGCATTCCCTCCCGCCGCGTATGGACAGACCCAGGTGATGGGTTTGGAGGGGTATTTGTCCTGGGCTTGTGCGGCCCAAGGCAAGAGAGCGGATGCGCCAGCGGCTTGCACCAGGGTTCTGCGCTTCATGATTTTCTCCGTGAGGGTGTGCTGTGGACAGAAGAGGATGATAAGGCCTGCCACAAGTTGTCAGACAATGGAATGACATGAGTTCGACGATCTTGATTTCCGGTGCTGGCATCGCAGGTTTGTCTGCGGCACTGGCCCTGTCGCGTGCAGGTGTTTGGGTCAAAGTGGTGGAACGAGAAAATGCCCTGGTCTCAGAGGGCGCAGGCGTGCAACTGGGCCCCAATGTCACGCGCATTTTGCGAGCTTGGGGCCTGGGCAGTGGTTTGAGGGACAAGGGTTTTTTTCCAAAGTTTTTGTGTGCCCACGATGCCAGAGATGGACGTGTTTTGGGTCAATCGGATTTGGCGCAAGCCTTGCAGCACTACGGTGCGCCCCATGTGTGCATTCACCGGGCGGATTTACAAGCCTTGCTGTGGCAAGGCTTGCAGGGCCAGGGCCAATGGCACTGGGGTCACACCTTGCAGACCGTGCATCCCGCCGACACCCATGTGATGGTTCGCAGCGCCAGTGGACAGGCTTGGCAAGGTGATGGACTGGTGGTGGCCGATGGCATTGGCAGCAAGTTGCGCCAAGCTGTGTCAGGCGATGGCCCTGCCACACCCACTGGCCATGTGGCATTGCGTGCATTGCTGCCCATGACCGAGGTGCCAAGGCAGTGGCGCACTACCAATGTTCATGTGTGGATGGGGGAACGGTTCCATCTGGTCCACTACCCTGTGCGTGATGGGCAATGGCTCAACCTGGTGTTGGTGATCCACCGCCGGGACAGTCGCGAGACCGATCATTGGAGTTGGCTGGGCGAAGGTTTGTGGGCACAGCAAGCCGTGTCCGACAGTTGCGCCGCCGTTTGCGATTTGATCGGTGCCGTGGCGCAGTGGCGGTATTGGGTGTTGGCCGATCGCGCGCCCATGCGCTCGGCAACCGACATGGCCGTGGGCCGCATTGCAATGATTGGCGATGCCGCTCACCCGATGCGGCCTTATTTTGCCCAAGGGGCGGGGATGGCCATTGAAGATGCGGCCGCACTGCAATGGGCGTGGCAGCACAGGGGTGATCAAGGGGTCGACCTGGCGTGGCGGGCCATGGCAGACAGCCGTTGGAGGCGGGTTGCACAGGTTCAAGCGCAGTCACGCCGCAATGGTCTGGTTTTTCACAGCACCGGTTGGCTGCGTTGGGGCCGCAATGCGGCGCTGCAAACCTTGGGGTCTCGTCTGATGAACCCTGCCTGGTTGTATGGCGGTGGCCCCAGGCCAGTCGATGGCGGGGGCGGTGTGCACGATGGGCCAGTCACAGGCCGATGAGTGGTGTTGGATCAAGCGGTTTGTTCACCCAGCAGCAGCCATTCCATCAAGGCTTTTTGCACATGCAAGCGGTTTTCGGCCTCGTCCCAAACCACCGATTGCACACCGTCGATCACTCCAGCGCTGACCTCTTCACCGCGGTGGGCGGGCAAACAATGCATGAACAAGGCATCAGGGCGTGCCGCCGACATCATCTCGGCATCCACACACCAGCGCGCGAAGGCGTTTTTGCGCACTTCGTTTTCCGCTTCGAAACCCATGCTGGTCCAGACATCGGTGGTGACCAGATCCGCTAGGTGGCAGGCATCCAGTGGGTTTTTGAACACCTGATAGCTCTCGGGCCGGCGCAGGCCGGCCACCGATTGGTCAATCTCATAGCCGCTGGGAGTGCTCACATGGACCTTGAAGCCCAGCAGGTCGGCCGCTTGTAGCCAGGTGTTGGCCATGTTGTTGCCATCCCCCACCCAAGCCACGGTTTTGCCGCGTATGCTGCCGCGGTGTTCGATGTAGGTGAAGATATCTGCCAAGATTTGACAGGGGTGGAACTCGTTGGTCAGGCCATTGATCACAGGCACGCGGGAATTGGCGGCAAACTGCTCCAATTTGC
>RFNL01000049.1 GCA_009927195.1 Betaproteobacteria bacterium
ACCACCGAGCCACCGAGTTGGTACATGCCTGCTTCAAAACTCACCCGGGTACGGGTTGAGGCTTTTTCAAAAATCATCGCCAAGGTGCGGTCGAGCAGGGAGTGGTGTTTTTCGTAGGCCTTGAATTTCTTCTTGATCAAGGCAGTTCGTTCAAAAAGATAGGCGCAATCGGTCGCGCTCAAATCGTTGAATTGCAAAAAGTGGCGCATGGCGTGCTCAGGCTTTTGCGCCGTCTTCGGCCAACAAAGCCCGTACCAGCGGGGCCAAAATGGTCACCAACTCGTCGGCTTCCTGTGTCGTGATGATCAGAGGGGGAACCAGACGAATGACCTTGTCGGCGGTCACGCTGATGAGCAGGCCAGCGTCTAAGGCCCTTTGCATCAACACCCCGCAGGGGCGGGCGAGTTCAATCCCAATCATCAAGCCCTGGCCACGAATTTCATGCACACCCGCCAGAGAGCCAATTTCGCGCTCCAGTGCCGTTCGCAGGTGGGCGCCTACTTTGGCGGCGTGGTCCAATAAATTCTCTTCTTCTATGATGCGAATGGTTTCCACACCCGCGCGCATGGCCAAAGGGTTGCCCCCAAATGTGGTGCCGTGATTGCCTGGCTGAAAAATCTGGGCGGCTTTGTGGCCGGCCACCACGGCTCCTATGGGCACACCGGATGCCAAACCTTTGGCCAGGGGCATGACATCGGGCACAATACCCGCCCATTGATGGGCAAACCATTTTCCAGTGCGGCCCATGCCGCATTGAACCTCGTCGATCATCAGCAGCCAGCCGCGCTCATCGCACAAACGCTCAATGGCTTGCAGGTACTCAATGCGGGTCGGGTTGACGCCGCCCTCACCTTGTATGGTTTCTAAAAATACAGCGACCACATCGGACCGGTCGGCGGTGGCATTTTTCAATGCCTCAATGTCGTTGAGCGGCACCCGGATGAATCCTTCGACCATGGGGCCAAAGCCTTGCTGGATTTTTTGATTTCCGGTGGCGCTCAGGGTGGCAATGGATCTGCCGTGAAAAGACTTTTCGCAAACCACAATGTGGGGCAGGGCGACACCATTGTCGTGACCAAACTTGCGCGCCAGTTTGATGGCCGCTTCGTTCGCCTCTAGGCCAGAATTGCAGAAGAAAACGTTTTGCATGCCAGAGCGTTCCACCAGGAGACGCGCTAAATTTTCTTGATCTGGGATGTGGTAGTAATTGCAAGAATGAATCATCTTGGCCACTTGGTCTTGCAAGGCACTCACCAATTTGGGATGGGCATGGCCCAGGGTATTGACCGCGATGCCAGCCAATGCATCCAAATACGACTTGCCTGCCGTGTCCCAGACCCGCACACCTCGACCATGCGAAACCGCCATCGGCAAGCGACCATAGGTGTTCATGGTGTGCGGTGAGGCGGGCGCTGCGGGCGTGGTCATGTCATGTCCTTGTGCAAATGGGCCAAACGGCTCAGTCTGATGGGTCGCGGGGAGTGATTTTAGGTCCAGCTTTGCGCTGATCCATGGCCATTTGCAAACCTGCGCATTTGGTTTGTCGTCCTTTCGACTTGACCTGGCTCAGACATGTTGCTTCGATAGAATGCGACCGGGCCATTTGGTTGTTGAACGCCCTTTTACGGATCCACCCATGCCATCTCCCTCCCCGCACGAAGTTTGGATTCTGGGCGTGAGCGTCACAGGTCAAACCTTCAGACCCAGTGATTGGGCTGAACGCTTGGCGGGTGTCATGTCTTCGTTTCGCCCGGGTGGTTCGGCCCCGGGCGATCACTTGAGTTATTCCCCTTGGTGCGTGCCCACCACCAATGAGGCTGGGCAAAAATGCGTCATTGTTCATGTGGATTTGCGCGATGCCGATGTCATGGCTTGGGATTTCGTGCTCAATTTCGCCCGTGACAACCAACTTCAGGTGGTCAAAGGGGTATTGGCCCAATGACCAGAAAAAAAGCCGTCTTGCGACGGCTTTTTGCTTTGCTGACAGCGCACCCGTTACAAACGGC
>RFNL01000307.1 GCA_009927195.1 Betaproteobacteria bacterium
AGGGCAGTGCGATGCATACCGGAACGGTTTGGGTCAATACCTACAAGGTGTTTGCCATCAGCACCCATTTGATGGCGTTAAAACAAGCAGTATAGGCCGTGAAAAAGGCCTCCAAGGCATCTTGGAGTACACCCTGCAAAAGAGTTTTTACTGGGGCCTCAACGCCAATCTCATGCCTTGGGCGACACTAGCGTGAGTCTTTGTTTTCAGCATCGCATTTAGAACATCAGGAGACACCATGCTTTTCCCCACCACCATTGTTGGCAGCTATCCCCAACCCGATTGGCTCATTGACCGTGAAAAACTTGCCAGCCGATTCCCGCCGCGTGTGCGTGCCAAAGAACTGTGGCGCGTGGCAGAACCGCATTTGCAGCAAGCCATGGAAGATGCCACCTTGTTGGCCATTTGCGCTCAAGAAGATGCCGGTTTGGACATCATCACGGATGGTGAAATTCGCCGTGAGAGCTATTCCAACCGAATCGCCACCGCTTTAGAGGGCATCGACATTGACAACCCTGGCGTGGGCTTGGACCGCTCTGGGCACCCCAATCCCGTGCCACGCATTGTGGGCAAGATCAGGCGCGCACGCCCCATCGAGTTAGAGGATTTGCTTTTTCTAAAGGCGCATACAAAACGCCAGGTCAAGATCACGGTGCCTGGCCCCTTCACCATGCTGCAACAAGCGCAAAACGACTTCTATGCCACCGAAGAGGAAGCGGCCATGGACTACGCTGTGGCCTTGAACGAGGAAATATTGGAGCTGTTTGCCAACGGTGCCGACGTGGTTCAAGTCGATGAGCCTTATATGCAAGCGCGCCCTGAAAAGGCACGCCAATACGGCATCCAAGCTTTGAACCGCGCCTTGCAGGGGTGACGGGCACCACGGCGGTTCATATTTGTTTTGGCTACGCTGCCGTGATCCATGCGCGACCAGAGGGTTATAGTTTCTTGCCCGAATTTGCCCAATGCACTTGCAGCCAGGTCTCGATTGAAACGGCGCAGTCAGGGCTGGATTGCGCGGTGCTGAAAACCCTGGGCGACAAGCAAATCATGGTGGGTTGTTTGGACTTGAGCGACATGGCCATTGAGTCCCCGGTGGTGGTGGCTTCGCGCATCAAACGCGCCTTGGCTTTCATCAAGCCGGAGCAGGTGATCTTGGCGCCCGATTGCGGCATGAAATACCTGCCCAGGGAAGTGGCACATGGAAAGCTCAAGGCCATGGTGGAGGGCGCCAAAATTTTGCGTGCAGAGTATTCGAAGCTGTGATGACCCACATGGCCCAAGGCGTGGGCCAGGTGTACATGCAGCACGGGATTTCCCCAGTGCCAGATGTGACAACATACCTTGAGAAAATTCAGCTTGTAATTGGCACGCAAGGTACAACAGCCTTGACGGTTGCGCCAGCATTTGCCCATTCAGGAGCCCTGTGAAACATCGCATTTTTCGCAACTTTCTTTTGATCTCCATCGCAGTGTGGTGATCAACCCAAGAACAATTGGTCTCGATCGCCACTTTGCCTGCAAGATCGCTGCTGAATTCTCAATCGCAAACCCTGGCCAAGATTGAGTCTTTCATTCTTGCCGCTTGGTATTTGGCTGGCATTCATTGGATTTTTAGTTCGATGAAATTGCCTTGCTAAATTAAATACTTAAGTGAACCAATGGAGTTGCAAATTAACACCGAGCGAAGACGCTACTGCAAGGGGTTGGTTCTCTTGACACGAAGTGCTACTTCCAAGACGATCAACTGATGCAAGAATTCATCCTCTACAACGCGCCGCAATCAACCTGCAGCCAACGTGTTCGTTTTGTCTTAAATGCAAAAGATGTTCCATTTGAGGAGGTCAAACTTGATCTGTTTTCAGGCGACCAACTCAAACCTGATTATTTAGCAATCAATCCAAACGGCGTTGTTCCTGCATTGATGCATGACGGTAGACCCGTGCTGGACTCATCAGTGATTGTGGAGTACTTGGATGAGGTTAAAAATTTGCAATGCTGCTTTACGCCTACTGATCCAGTGCAGAAGGCAAAGATGAGATGGATGATGCGCTACATTGATGAAATTCCAACGCCGGCCATTCGTATTCCATCCTATAACCTTGCTTTTCTTCCTCACTTCAAAACGATGAGTGAGGAAGAGTTCGTGGCTTTGGCCAACTCCAAACCATTGCGTAAAGAATTCCTTCTCACCATGGGTCGTACCGGCTTTCCAAAAAAAGAAATGGACGAAGCAATGGATCGTCTCAACAGAGCGGTCGTTCGAATGAATGATTGGATACGCGAGAGTGGTGGGCCATGGCTGATGGGCAATGAATTAACCCTTGCCGACATTGCCATCATGCCGGTGATTGTTCGTATGAACGACATCAACCTTAATGCGTCGTGGTCTGATAAACCTGCTGTGGCCAATTGGTTTGATTGGATGCAAAAGCATCCCGCATTCAAAAAGACCTTTTACCAAGGTTCTTTATTGACTGAAAAATACCCTCACTTGGCCTATCTACGCGCCAATAACGCCAATGCGTAATCACACCATGACCAAGGTGCTCTTGGCATCACTGTTGATGGCTCTCAGCAATTTGGCCTTTTCGCAAACAACTGCTTATCCAACGAAACCCATTCGGCTTATCGTTCCGTTTACACCTGGCAGCGCAAGTGATGTGCTTGCAAGAACTGTTAGTGAGAGACTTTCTGCAACTTGGCAGCAAACAGTCACCATAGAAAATCGTCCAGGAGCTGGGGGCGTCATTGCCACGGGTCAAGTTGCGAAGGCCGTTCCAGATGGTTATACCTTGATTGTTGTGTCAGCTGGTCATGTGGTGAACGCGCTTTTATATGGAAACCTAACGTACGACACGCTGAAAGATTTTCGTGGGGTCATTCCGTTGGCGAGTTTGCCAAGTGTTTTGGTGGTTGCATCTGAATTAGGTGTGAATAATTTAAAGGATTTGGTGGCTCTTGCTAAAGCCAAACCTGGTGCACTCAACTATGCATCTGGTGGAATTGGCAGTGCTTCGCATGTGAGTGCTGAAAAGTTTTTGGCAGCTGCTGGCATTGATGCGCTTCACGTTCCGCTCAAAGGTGCGCCCGACATGGTTACAGAAATCATTGGCGGTAGAACGCAATTCGGATTTCTTCCCATCACTGCGGCGATTCCTGCAATACGTGGTGGAAAGCTTAAGGCATTAGCTGTTTCTTCGAAAGCCAGGTCAACAGCTCTGAATGATGTGCCAACTGTTGGGGAAGCAGGGTTACCAGCGGCTGAATTCAATTTCTGGATTGCCCTTTTGGCACCATCAAAAACGCCAGCAGATATTCTCTCAAAGCTTAACCATGAGATCGCTCGCTCTCTACAAACCCAGGAGATGCGAGAAAGACTGCAAAACCTTGGTGCGGAAAGCATGTTGTTGTCGCCAACAGAGCTTGATCATTTCATCAGGGATGAGTACATCGCTTTAGCACCGGTCATCAAGTCAACTGATTCAACTCGGGCTCGGTAGGTACCCTTATAAGCTGTGGCCCAACTTCGAACGAGAAAAGAAAAAACCCCAAGCATTTCTGCATGGGGCTTTTTATTAAATTGGCTCCGCAACCTGGACTCTGGCATTTCAGGGCACCATTGCTCAAAAAATGAGCAGAATAGGCCAATGAAGTGGCTCAGTTTTGGATGCAAATCCCCGTCAAAGTGGCTCAGTGTTCAAGGACAGTCAACCAGCTGCTGTTGAAACCCGCTGGCGCGGTGCCAGCAGTTGCTGAACCGCTGCTTTGATGACTTCTGGGCCAATGCGCGACACCGCTTCCAAGCCGGGTGAATAACCCACCGGGATGCGTGGCGCGCCTAGGCGCTTGACACGCACACCCAGTTGTTCGGCCACGGTGGCGGCAACTTCAGCCCCAAATCCTGCCGCTTGCACCGCTTCGTGCACCACCATCAAATGGCCGGTTTTGGCGCAGGAATTCAGCACCGTTTCGCGGTCCCAGGGCCACAGGGTGCGCAGGTCGATCAATTCCACCGAAATGTCTTGTGCAGCCAAGCTTTGGCACGCCGCCTCGCAGGCCAGCAGTTGGCGGCTCCAACTCACCATGGTGACATGTTCACCAGCACGGCGAATGGCCGCTTTGCCCAAAGGCATGCTCAGGTTCACGTTCACCGGACCGGTTTGGCCCCAAAGGGTTTTGTGCTCCATATAAATGACCGGGTCGCCGCTTTGCAGTGCCGCGCGCAACAGGCTGTGGTTGTCTTGGGGTGTGCCCGGGCACACCACCACCAAGCCAGGCAAATGGGCAAACCAAGCCTCCAACGACTGCGAGTGTTGCGCGGCCGATGCGTCCCAAATGCCCATGGGCATGCGCGCAACCAAGGGCACCCGGCCTTGGCCGCCGAACATATAGCGGTTTTTGGCCGCTTGGTTGACGATTTCGTCCATGGCGCACAGGGCAAAGTCGACCACCCGCATCTCGACCACGGGGCGTAAACCGGCCAAGGCCATGCCCACGCCGCCGCCCATGATGGCCGCTTCGCTGATGGGGGTGTCGATCACCCGCTGCGTGCCAAATTGGGCTTGCAAGCCTTTGTATTGGCCAAAAATGCCGCCGCGACCGACGTCTTCTCCGACCACCACCACACGGGGGTCGGCCTGCATTTCCAGCGCCAAGGCCTGCACGGCCGCTTCGCTGTAACTCCATTGGGGCAAGGTGTTCAGTACCACTGGCCTTCTCCTGTGGTTTGGATGTC
>RFNL01000047.1 GCA_009927195.1 Betaproteobacteria bacterium
CGCCGTTCACACGGCACGCCAACGGTCTTGGATGGCCTGGGCAAGCTTGAAAGCCTGCCCAGCCCACCACTCAGAGCACCGCTTTCGCGGCGCTCTCATTTCTACTTATGCCGCACTCAGGGTTTGGGTATCCACTCGGACACCCACACCCATGGTGGAAGACACGGCCAACTTGCGCAAATACACACCTTTGCTGGTGGCTGGTTTGGCCTTTTGCAATGCATCCACCAGGGCCACCAAGTTACCTTGCAACTTGTCAGAATCAAACGAACGGCGGCCAATCGTGGCATGCACGATACCCGCTTTGTCCACACGGAATTGAACTTGGCCAGCCTTGGCGTTCTTCACGGCGGTGGCCACATCGGGGGTGACCGTGCCAACCTTGGGGTTGGGCATCAAACCTCGGGGACCCAAAATTTGGCCCAAGGTACCCACCACGCGCATGGCGTCAGGCGCAGCAATCACCACATCAAAAGGCATGTCACCGGCTTTGACCATGGCGGCCAAATCGTCCATGCCCACAATGTCTGCGCCAGCGGCTTTGGCCTCTTCGGCCTTGGCCCCTTGTGCAAAAACAGCCACACGGGCGGTTTTACCGGTGCCGTTGGGCAATACAACCGCGCCACGCACCACCTGGTCAGATTTTTTGGCATCGATGCCCAACTGCACAGCCACATCGATGGACTCGTCAAACTTGGCGGTGGCGCACTCTTTGACAATCTTCAGGGCATCCGTGAATGGATACAACTTGTTGCTGTCGACTTTGCCGACAAACGCTTTTTGTTTTTTGGTCAGATGTGCCATTTAGACGCCCTCCACCGAGACGCCCATGGAGCGGGCAGATCCAGCAATGGTGCGCACGGCTGCATCCAAATCAGCAGCGGTCATGTCTTTCATTTTGGTCTTGGCAATTTCCTCCAGCTGTGCGCGGGTGATCTTGCCCACCTTGTCCACATGTGGCTTGGCCGAACCCTTGTCCAGCTTGATGGCTTTTTTGATCAAGGTGGCCGCAGGCGGCGTCTTGATGATGAAGGTAAAACTCTTGTCTGCAAAGGCTGTGATGACCACAGGCAAGGGCAGGCCAGGCTCAACACCTTGGGTCTGGGCATTGAAT
>RFNL01000046.1 GCA_009927195.1 Betaproteobacteria bacterium
GAGCGGTGCGCAGCCACAAAGGGCACATGCGCGCTGGCCGACACGGCCGCGTGGGGCTGGTTGCGCCAAGTGTCGGTGTCTTGCGGAGGATGGGCATTGCGCATGATCAGGCGGCTCCAAAAGGGGCGAGGTCAGCCGCGCTGTACTGAGGGTTTTTATACAAGCCCAAATTGAGCGCCATATTGGCCAAGCCGCCCACCACCAAGGTGTATCCATCTGGGGCCGAGGCCGCCACATACTGGGTGCCGACCAAAGTGCCTGCGCCGGTGCGGTTTTCCACCACGATGGACTGGCCCAACTCCTGGCCCAATCGCTCGGCCACCAGGCGGCCGATCACGTCATACCCACCACCGGGCGCGGTGGGCACAATGATGCGAATGGGCTTGCTGGGGTAAGCGGTCTGCGCCAATGAGGTTGCGGGCCAAGTGGCCACCGCGCAGCAGGCGGCCAAAATACAGCGGCGTTTCATTGGGCTCATGGTCAAGGCAGGGTGTGCCGCAAGGCGCGCTCAAAGTACGTCAGGTCTAAGAATTTGTCAGGCGAAGGGGCTTGACCGCCCCATTGGCCTTCGATATCGGCGCGCAAGGCCAGCACATTCTTAAAGCCTTGCAAATCGAGTGCACAGTCTTTGGACAAGCCGCTGCCTGGCAACATCAGTTCACGGTAAGTCAACTCGGTGAGCCGATCGTCAAGCTTGAGTTCGCGCTTGAGCACGGCCAACACCTGTGGTTTTTGCAAGGGATCCTGGGCCGCACGACATCCTTCGATATAGGCCGCCATGTATCGCTCCAGGGCGGATGCATTGGTTTTGGCCCAGGGGCGCATCACAAACACACCCACGGCCTGATAGGGGCCAAACAACTCAATCGTTCGGCCCAGGCTTTTGGCACCGCGATCGCGCGCGATGAAGTTCCAAGGCGGGTTGAGCATGGTGGCTGCACCGGCCGGTGTGTCCAGACCTTTGGTGCGGGTCTCAGAACCACCCAAGGGGTTGAGTTGGTAATCTCGCCCATCGATCAGTCCGGCGTTCTTGAACACTTTTCGGCCAATCAGCGCATAAGCGGTATTGGGCGCATCCACCACATAGGTGCGGCCTCGGACATCGGCTGGCTTGTTAATGTCTTGGCGCACCAATAATTCGTTCATGCCACCATCACCCCCGGCGATGATGATGACATCGTGTTTCGCCACTTCGATCATGGCCACCGCATTGTCAACCGCCGCATGCGCAATTTCAAAACGACCTGCGGCCAAACCCGCGCGCTGCTGATCCGAGTTGGGCGTGAACTGCATCTCCAAGGTGATGCCACGGCGCTGGAAAAAACCTTTTTCCAAACCCATGTAAATGGGGATATTGCTGCCACCGCGAAACACATTCACCCGCAGGGTCACTGGATCGTTGGCCGGGGCCACCACTGGGGCTGGCGCAGCACAAGCCGCCAGCATGGCGATGGCCCCCCACAACGGCGCATGGGTCATGCGTTGCATCAAAGATTTCATGGGTGCTCTCCTGAGGTCAAGGGCGCGCCAACAAACGGTTGGCATTGCCTTGTTGGATCTGCGCCAGCACTTGGGCATCCAAACCCAACTGGCTGAGGGCTGACGCTTGGGTGTCCATCGCGACATAGGGGTAATCGCTCCCGTACACCACCTGGGTAGAGGGAATGAGTTTCAGCAGCGCCGCCATGGGGGCTGGATGGGTGGCATTGGCGGTGTCGTAATACAGGCGTTTGAGCTCGGCCTCAATGCCATTGGGGGCGAACATGGCGGCATTTTTGGCATTGCCATGGAAGAAATTGACGCGGCCCGCCAACATGGGAATCGTTCCCCCCGCGTGGGAGAAGAGCCATTTGATGTCACGGAATTTGGCCAAGGTCCCAGTCAACAGCAGGTTGACCACGGCACGGGTGGTGTCGTGAGGGACTTCAATCACCGCCGGAAAAGTACCCGTGTTCAAGCGGCCACAGCAACTCGCGGCCAAGGGGTGAAAATAAACCACGGCTTTGCGCCGGTTGAGTTCTTCAAAAATGGGGGCAAAGTCAGGATGTCCGGGCCATTTGTCGCCGTAATTGGTTTGAATGCCTACGCCATCGGCCTTGAGCACATCGAACGCATATTCGATTTCTTTGAGCGTGCTGGGCACATCCAACATGTTGAGGGCCGCAAACAGGCCAAAGCGCCCTTTGAAGTCGCGCACCATCTCGGCCCCATACTCATTGACCGAGCGCACCATTTCAATCACCTTGGGCAAAGGCAGGTCGAACCACACCCCGGGGGTGGAAGCCATCGACAAAATCGCTTTGCGCACCCCGGCCTTGTCCATGTCAGCCACCGCGCCCTCACGGGTCCAGCGCTCTTGCTGCGGGAAATGAGGAATCTTGCGCTGGTCTTCCCAATCGAACCATGCCTTTTGATAGGCCGGTGGGTAAAAGTGGTGGTGGGTATCGGTCAAGCCAGCGCCGCTTTGGGCCGACACCGAAGCCCCCCCCAATCCCAAAGCACCGAGTACACCCATGCCGCCCATGCCTTTGAGCCATTGCCTGCGCTGCGGCAGCGCCGGGGCGTTACACCCCAGACAGGTCATGGTGTTGTGGGTGCAAGAACCGGATAAGAGCGATGTGAACATGGGCGTCTCCTGGTGTGTTGAATGGAATGGCTCAGGGCGAAGCGTGGGTGATAAAAGCCTCGGGCACCGCCTCACCCCATTGAGAGTTCAGCCCCTCTTCGGCCGGCAGGTAATTGGTGGGCGCATGGACGTTGAGGACATCGCTGTCACTCCAATGCTCGTGCACACGACCCCAGGGGTCTTGCCAATAGTCATAGACCTGACTGCCCAGCACATGGCGGCCGATACCCCAAACATGCTTGTATTGGTTGCCCTTTCGCAGGTGCTGATGCCCCATCATGATGTCGTCAATGTCTTGGGCCTCAAACGACAAATGGTTCAAGCCCGAATGGGGGCCATCAATGCACAAAAAAGTGTGGTGGTCCACATAGGTCTCACCACGGTCCACACGATTGAAGGAGGCAATCACATTGTCTTTGTCACCGGCATACACCTCATCAGAGCAAATCAAGCCAAACATTTCGCGGTACCACTTGATTTTTTCTTTGGCATTGGGGGTCATGATGACGGCATGGGCGGCGCGTTTGACCTGTGAGGGGCCGGGTGGCAAGCGCATCAACTCACCGGCGCGGCGCAATTTGTTGTCGCCGGTGTTGACAATGGCCTTGCGCACGGGCAATGGGTCCACTTGTTGCATTCCACACATGACCTCCATTTGGTAGCCATGCGGATCGCTGATGCGCACACGCTTGCCGCCACCGGGCTCGTCCATGTTTTCGATGCCACTGGCCCCAGGGGCTTTGGCAAACTGCTTGAGTTGATCTTCGTTGTCCACAAAAAAACACAAGCCGACAAACTTTGGCGGACCCAGGTGGGTCACATGGATGTGGTGATTGGGGTCGGTGCCGCGCATGTACAGCGCATCTTTGGTGCGCTCAGCTCGGTGCATGCCAAATTTGGTCAAAAACTCTTCCGCCTCGTCCAAACTGGGCGACTGCAATCGGCCAAATGCCAGATCGGTAACTTTTACATAGGGCATGGTGCATCCTCCAAAGGTTAAACCACCTCGCCCAAGTAGGCTTGGCGGATATGGGGTTGGGTCATCAATTCTTTGGGTTCGCCCGTTGACACGATACGCCCCCCTTCGATCACATAAGCACGCTGGGCCACTTCCAACGCCAAAGCGGCATTTTGTTCGATCAGCAGGATGGAGACACCACTGGCATGGATTTGGCCAATCGCGTCAAACACCTGCTGAACCACAGAGGGTGCCAGACCCAGCGATGGTTCGTCAATCAGCAACAGCTTGGGATGGGCCATCAATGCGCGGCCAAAGGCCACCATTTGTTGCTGGCCACCGGACAAGGTGCCGGCGGCTTGCCATCGGCGCTCTTTGAGGATGGGGAACAGGTCATAGACCCGGGCCAAGGTTTGCCCACGCAAGGGCCGTGCGTAGGGCCGGTAGGCCCCCATGTCAAGGTTTTCTTCCACAGTCATGGCGCCAAACAACAAGCGACCTTCGGGGACGATGGACACGTCAAGATTGCACATTTGGGTGGCATTGAGCGCGGTCACATCCTGGCCGCGCCACACCAAGCGACCTGATCGAACCGGCAGCAAGCGCATGGCGGTGTTGATCAAAGTGGTTTTACCCGCCCCATTGGGACCGACAATGGAAACCAACTCGCCTTCACGGATGTGAAAGTCAATGTCCCACAGGGCGGGTGCATCGCCATACGAGACATTCACACCATGGGCGCTGAACAAGGCTTGCGGTTTATCCATGGGGCGTCCCCAAATAAGCGCTGACCACAACCGGGTCGTTCATCACCTCGCGCGGCAAACCGCTGGCGATGACCTGCCCATGGTTGAGCACAATCAATCGGTCGCACAGTTCGAGCACAGCACGCATATTGTGTTCAATGAAGATGATGGTCGAGCCACGCTGACGGATCTCCCGCACCAGCGTCACAGCGTTATTGATTTCAGAAGGGGTCAAACCCGCCAGCACTTCATCCAACAACACCAAGCGAGGCGTGGAAGCCAGTGCCCGCGAAAGCTCCAAGAATTTGCGTTGGTGCAAATTGAGTTCCGTGGGAAGCGACCGCGCCCGATCGGCCAAGCCCACAAACTCCAACCAGTACATGGCTTGGGCTGCGGCATCGGCGCGTGACAGCTGATGACCGCCAAACATGCCCGCCAACGTGGTGTTCTCCAACACCGTCAGGTTGGCGAAGGGTCGCGGTATTTGATAGGTGCGTGCAATGCCGGCATGGGCTGCGCGGTAGGACGGCAAAGGCACCAAGTCTTCACCTTGAAACAAGATGCGCCCCACCTCGGGCTTGTACAGGCCACTGATGACATTGACCAGGGTGGACTTGCCCGAGCCGTTGGGCCCGACCAGACCCAAAATTTCACCCCGCCGTGCGATCAAACTCACCTTTTGCAAGGCCTTGACGCCGCTGAACGATTTGGACACGTTATCGATGGTGAGCAATACATCGCCCGCCTGACCCTGAACAGCAATCATGTCGGGGGCCACTGGGGTGGGCAGTGGGGGTAACGCCCGTTTGCCCTTTAGGCGCTTGATGATTTGACCCAAGATGCCATCGGGCATGAACAAAATCACCACGATCAAAATCAAACCGATTGCCGCGCGACCCACCACTGCATAGTCGCCGGCGGTGAAGGCATAGAGCAAAGCCGTGATCACCGTGGCGCCCACGGCCGGACCCAACCAATGCCGCGAACCGCCCAGCACACTCATCAACACCACATTGAGCGGCACCACAATGTTGAAGACTTCACTGGCCGTGACATACGACACAAATAAGGCATGTATGCCACCGGCCACTCCGGCAAAAGCGCAGGATATGGCCAGGGCTTGCAATTTGAATCGGTAAGTGGGCACGCCTTGCACCTCGGCCACGTCTTCGTCATCGTGAATGGCAAACAAACCCGAACCCAAGCGGGCGTTGTAAATCGCATGAGCCACCCACAACACCAACAACACCAAGGCCAAAGCCAACAGGTAAAAAGTGGCGGATGGCGACGGGCCAATGGCCGGAATCGGCACCGCCGACAAATAAACGCCTGGGCCGCCATCAATCGGGGTGTTGAGGATGATGGTGGCAATGACAAAAGTCACGGCCAGGGTGAGCAGGCCAAACAACTCCCCGCGCAAACGGCGCAGGCGAAAGACCACCGCCCCCAAGCCCACCCCAAACAATGCGGGTACCAGTGCAGCAAAGGGCAGCGTGTCAATGAAGGGCCATTCAAATTTACCGGCCAACACCGCCGTGGTGTACATGCCCAAGCCAAAAAATGCACCATGGCCAAAAGAGAAATAGCCCGAATAGCCCGACAAAATGTTCCAGGATGTGGCCAATACCACCCAATGGAAAACCAAGTATAAAAACGATTCGTAAAACGCCGGCAGTTTAAGCATGGGCAATGCCGCCAGGGCCAAACCGACCAGCACAAACATGGTCAAGACCCGTTTGTTCACTTCAAATCTTTCCAGGGCGCAACAGCAGCACCGCAATCAACAAAGAAAATGAGACCAAGGGAGCCCAAGCCGGCGCAGTGACCGCCATGGTGGCTGCTTCCGACATGCCAATCACGATGCCAGCGATCAAGGGCCCCACCGGGTTGCCCAAGCCGCCAATCATCACTGCCGAAAACACCACGCCGATCCAGGCGTAAATTTGCGAAGGGGCCAGGGTAAAACTCAGGGCCAAGCAAGCCCCTGCCACGCCCGCAAAGGCCGAGGCCGCGCCCGACAAGAGCAGCGCCAGCATGGGTTCATTGACACCAAAAGCGGCCGCCATTCTGGGGTTTTCCGACATGGCCCGCATGGCCTTGCCAATCGGCGTGTAACGCAACACCGCCCAGGTGGCCAAGGCCAAACCCACCGAAATGAGCAAGGTCAGCAACTCGGGCAAAGGGATGTACATGACACCGATCTTGAACTTGATGTCGGCGTAATGCGATTCGAGCTTGCGGTAATCAGCCGTCCACAGCCATTGGATGAAACTCTCAATGATGACCGTCAAACCAAAGGTCACCAGCAACGAGTTGAATGGAGTGACTTTGAACTTGGCAAACACCCAGTGCATGACCATGCCAAAGACAAAAAACCCTGGCGCCACGATGACCAGGGTGATCAACGGGTCGAAACCAAAACTGCTCGACAGTTGATACGTCAGGTAGGCCCCCAAAAAAGACAACGCAAAGTGGGCCAAATTGATTTGTCGCAGCATGCCCCACGACAAACTCAGACCCAGTCCAAGCAAACCATAGAGGCCACCGATAAAAAGCCCGGACAGCAAGGACTGCCCGAGCAATTCAAGGCTTGGGATTTGCATTCAGCGTGAGGGGATCAGGGCAGCAAATGCTTCACACCAGGTTTGGCAGAAGCGCGGGGCCAAATCACAACCCATTCACCGTTTTGCACCTGCTTGACCTTGGACAAATCTTCGCCATAGTTGTTGACACCGTCAAAACGCATGGGGCCTTGAATGGTGTTGACCGTGTTCTTTTTGAGCCATGCGGCCAGGGCCTTGTCGTCCAAACTTTTGGCACCATTGACCGCCGCTTCCAATACTTGCCAAGCGGCAAACGAAGCAGCGGCCTGGGTGTCAACCTGGGTGTCAGGCAATCCGGCTTTGGCGGCACGCTCATTGAAGATCTTGGCAAATTCGGTGGCCCCAAAGTTGCTCATCAAAGGTGCATGTTGCTCAAAAATGGTCATGGCCAAAGCACTCTTGGCATCGGGCGATTTCAGCATCGGGCCCGGAGAGGGCAAAAAGTGAAACATTTGCGGCGCTGGATAGTCGATCTTCTTCATAGCATCGAGCAGCAGCATGCCTTCCAAGGCAATCACACCCCCCCATATGAAGTCAGGCTTGGCCTCTTTCAATCGGCTGGCGATGGCACCAAAGTCACGATTGCCAAAATCCCACTCGAGGTACAAGACCTCGGTCAAACCACGCTTTTTGGCCACCTCGCGCGCACCCACCGACATGAAGTGCACCGACGGGAACTTGGAGGTCACTATGGCAATGGTTTTGGGTGGCTTGGGGCCTGCGGCCAAGGCATCAAACACCAAATTGGGGCCAGTGACCTCAGGTGACGGGCCAGTGGCCCAGGTCGGAAACTGCATGTCGTACTTGGCCAGGCTGGGGATTCCGAAAGTGTGGTGCACCAACAGTTTGTTGTAACGCTGGGCCACACCCATGGCCGACAAGATATTGGCGGTGGCGTAGGGGCCAATCAGCAAGTCGGCCTTATCGACCGTGACAATTTGTTCGTAGAGGGTGCGTGCCAGATCGGGCTTGGACTGGTCATCCTTGAGCACCCACTCCACAGGACGGCCCAACAAGCCGTTTTTCTTGTTCAATTCTTCAATGTAAATTTCACCCACGAGTTTGTGGATCAAGGCCGTGGCCGACAAGGGACCGGTCAGGGCCAAGGTGCCGCCCACTTTGATGGGGGTGCCAGATGGCGCTGCCAAGGCGGAGGCGCTCAGGCCCAAAGCGGACAAGGCGGACAAAGCCAAAACACTGCGGCGAGAAAAAGATGAAAAATTGATCATGAATGGAACTCCAGAGCTTTCTGGAGACATCATATTCAGAAAAAGTAGCGAAACAATCAGCGTAAACCTTAGTGGTTTTGCATCAACTGGTTCAAATCGCGCATGATCCGCTGACCTGACGCACCCAAAGCCGCTTGTTGCCGCAACAGATCGCTGTGGAGCAACTTGCCATGGCGTTTTTTGGCTTGCCCGGCCACCCACACCGAGTCGATGTTGGCCAGGCTGGTTTGGGTGACAACCGTGGAGACGGGGTCGTGCACCGGCATCATGTTCAAGTCATCGGCCCGCACCATGACGATGTCGGCCTGCTTGCCCGGTGTGAGCGAACCAATGCGGTCTTGCATCTTGAGCATCTTGGCACCTTCCAGGGTGATCCAGCCCAGGGCTTCCCGGGCGCTGATGGTGGTTGTATCGGGCAGTTTTTGATGATCGAGTTTGGACTGCGCATTGTCAAAAGCTCGCTGGGACGCCAGCGCCATGCGTGCCACTGTGAACATATCACCGCTGATGCACGACTCCAAGTCCACCCCCAAGGAGGGTTGTGCACCCATGCTGCGCAATCGGCCTGTGATGGCAAAACCATGTCCTTGGAACATCTCGGTCTCAGGGGTGAGCGAAAAACTCACGCCTTGATCCAGCATGAAGCGCAGCTGTGCATCGGTCAAGTCATTGCCATGCACGATATTGTTGTTGTCACCCAGCAAGCCGGCTTTGGCCAACCTGTCCCAACCATCGGGCACACGGGCGGTCGCACCCGCGCAATGCATGCTGGCAATCAAGCCAAACTCGCGGGCGAGTTGGAAGTCTTCGACCGCCACCTCATAGGTGGCGTAATGCGGACCCAAAATGGCCAAGCCCAAAGAAAGCAGCCCATCTTTGCTGGCAAAACGGGTTTTGAGCAAACGCTCCACCTCGCTGCGCGGATGCGGCACCTCCCAAAAGGGTTTTTGCCCAGGCTTGGGATCGGGCTTGGGCGATCCATGGAAAAACACAGCGCGAATACCCGATTCGGCCAAGCCATCAATGCCTGCATCGGTATGCGCTGGTGTGGGGTTGTTGTGGCACCAATCGGCCAGAGTGGTGGTCCCACAATTGATTTGATGGATCGCCCCCACCAAATTGGCGATGTGGATGTCCGATGGCTGAAACAAGGTGGCCAACCCCGCATGCATTTTTTTGAAATACTCGATCACCGTCCAATTGGCGGCCACTCCGCGCAAACCGGTTTGCCAGGTATGCATGTGGGCATTGACCAGGCCGGGAATCACGATGGTGCCACTGGCATCCACCACTTGGGCGTCGTCAGCTTGAATATTTGGGGCAATGGCGGCGATGCGTTCGCCATCGATCAGCACATCACCATGTGGCAAGTCGCCGATCTGCACATCCATCGATACTATGGTGCCGCCACGAATAAGGGTTCTGGACATATCTGGTCTCCTGTTTCAACAGCAGGCCGGATTACATCATGCGCCAACAAAATTGGCTAAGATGGCTCGCCACTGACCCAACCCCGCCTTTAACCACACCGAGGCCACGGAATGAATCCAGAATTGCAAACACATATGCGCATCCGCCAGTTGGTGGAAAACTGGGCTGTTTACCGCGATGCCGGGCTGTGGGATCGTTTTCGCACCGTCTGGCATGAAGACGGTGTGATGATGGCCACCTGGTTTCAAGGGCCTTTCGAAGAATTCATCCGGGTCACCATTGAAGGCTGGAACAAAGGCGTGAGCATCCTGCATTTTTTGGGCGGCTCGGCCATTGACGTGCGCGGCACCCGCGCGATTGCTCAAACCAAAATGACGATTTCCCAGCGCGGCTTGGTGGAGGGTTGCATGTGTGATGTGGTGTGCACCGGCCGTTTTTATGATTTTTTTGAAGAGCGCGAGGGGCGCTGGGGCTTGGTGCACCGTCAACCCATCTACGAAAAAGACCGCATCGACCCACTCGACCCAGCCGCCAAACTGGAGTTGGATCAAGCTGCGTTGGCCACTTTCCCGGAGGGTTACCGGCACTTGGCCTATATCCAAACCCGCATTGGTTACAAGGTCAAAATGGACATGCCCATGCTCAAAGGTGAAGGCGTGCAAAACCTCTACCGGCGCGGCGAGGACTGGTTGTCCGGCAAACCTTTGGAGCGTTGAGCCATGCTGACCCGTCGCCACACCCTGGGGGCTTTGGCCGCCAGCACTTTGACAAGCACCCCCTTGGCTTGGGGACAGGAGCCCTATCCCAACCGGGCGATTCGCGTGATCGTGCCGCAGCCACCCGGTGGTGGTTTTGACTTTGTGGCCCGTGTGCTCGCCGACAAACTGGCCCTGGTTTTCAAAAATGGTGTGGTGGTTGAAAACCGCACTGGTTCGGGCACTTTGGTGGGCACCGAATTGGCAGCCAAGTCAGCACCCGACGGATACACCTTGCTGATGGGTTCGGTTTCCAACTTGGTGCTCAATGCCGGCTTGTACAAAAATCTGAGCTATGACCCACTGAAAGATTTTGAGCCGATCGGTCTGGCCGTGGCCTACAGCTACACCTTGATGGGGCGCAAAGATTTGCCGTTCAACCAACTGGCCGAGTTGGTGGCCCATGCCCGCGCCAACCCGGGCAAGCTGACCTATGCATCGGCGGGCAATGGTTCAGGCCAGCACATCTTGGCCGCTGCTTTGTGGCATTTGGCCGGAGTGCAACTCACCCATGTGCCCTATCGGGGTGCTCAACCCGCCTACACCGATTTATTGGGCACACGCGTGGATGTGTTTTTTGACCTCTCCTCCACCGCCCGCCCCCATGTGGATGCGGGCAGCGTCAAACCCCTGGCGGTGTCTGCAGGCGCTCGCTTGCCCATTCACCCGAATGTACCCACCTTGCGCGAGACAGGGGTTGCGCCCTTGGAATTGGAGTCTTGGTTTGGTTACTTTGCTCCAGCCAAAACCCCTGTAACCGAACTCAACCGGCTGCGCAGCGAATTGCGCAAAGTCATCACCGCAACCGATGTGATGGAACGCTTTGAAAAAGCCGGTGGCCGCCCCTTGGCCGTGGTGGGCGACGATGCCAAGGCTTGGCAAAAACGCGACCTCGATCGCTGGGTGCCTTTGATCAAGGCAGCAGGTATTCAACCTGAGTGACCCGCCTGGTTGCCCAACATCCCCCCTAGAGCCGGGGTCATGACAACCGCTGGTCAAGGCATGCTGTGCGCCCAATCCAAACCCTGCAGGAACGATTTGGGCTTTGTTCATGGCCCTCACCCTTCTGGGTCGCCCACTTGGCCATGCGCTCTAAGGTTTCCCTCTATTCAGGCCTGCAATCGGGATAGCCTAAATCATCCAAGGCATTGGTGGCGACAAAAATAACAAAACAGCCCAGTGTTTTTGCCCCCATAAAGAACGCTCAACGCATGAACCTTGCAGCCTTGTTGCTGGGCCAAGGCAATCACCATTGCACCATCCAATCCACCACTGAACCAGGGAGGGTGCGCAACACGCCAAGCTTGGATGTCATTGTGAAAAAGCCTGGTTTATGATGATTCGCTCCAGCAATGATCCGAACCTTTGAACAGATGACCATGAAAACCACCCGTCGCTTTTTTTCTGTGTTGGCCTTTCTTTGCGCCACTTCTGTTTGGGCACAAGCGGACTATCCCAGCAAACCGATCCGTTTGCTGATCCCTTTTCCACCTGGGGGCGGCACTGATTTTGTGTCGCGCGTTGTCGGTTCCAAATTGGCCGAACTCACCAAGTGGTCGGTGGTGCTGGAAAACATGCCTGGCGCTGGCGGAAATTTGGCGATTGCCGCAGCGGCCAAAGCGACGCCCGACGGTTACACGATTGTCATGGGTCAAAGCGACAACATGATGCTGGGCCCCTGGCTGTATCCCAATGTGGGTTATGACACCGTGAAAAGTTTCACCCCCATCATCCAAGCCACTGTGGCACCGTTGGCCATCGTCAGCAACGCCCAACCTGTTGGTCAACAACACCGCATCCAGACCCCCGCTGACATGGTGGCCAAGGGCAAAACTGCCAACGGCTTTACCTGGGCATCGGCCGGCAATGGCACGGTGGGCCATTTGTACACCGAGCAATTCAAACAAGCCACGCAAACCAAGTTGCTGCATGTGCCCTACAAGGGCGCAGCACCCGCATTGAACGATGTGATTGGTGGCTCGGTCGATCTGGCCATATTGTCGGTGCCTTCGGTGCTGCCCCTGGTCAACGGCGGCAAGCTCAGACCGGTGGCGGTGACCACGTCCAAGCGCTCACCCATGTTGCCCGACACCCCTACCCTGGATGAAGCCGGGATCAAGGGTATTGATGTGGGTATTTGGCTGGGCTTGTTCGCGCCAGTCGGTACACCGCCAGCGGTAGTGGCAAGGCTTAACACAGAAATCAACAAGGTGTTGGCGTTGCCCGATGTGCGCGAAAAAATTGCCAATGGCGGAGCCAGTGCGGTGGGTGGAACCGCTGAGGATTTTGGCCAGTTCGTGCGAGCCGATTACGCCCGTTGGGGAAAGATCGCCAAAGAATCAAACATCAAACTCGATTGAGTGATGCAGCTTGAAGGCATCCGCGTCCTGGACTTGACGCGCATTTTGTCGGGGCCATTTGCCGCCATGTTTTTGGCCGATATGGGGGCCGAGGTGATCAAGGTGGAAGACCCGCAAACTGGAGACCCCATTCGCCGGCAGGGTGCATCGGTCAATGGCTATTCACTCTACTTTGCCACCTTCAACCGCAACAAAAGGTCATTCACGCTGGACTTGCGTCACCCCGAAGGCCAAGCCTTGCTGCGCCAACTCATCAAGCGCTGCGATGTGGTGCTGAATAATTTTCGGCCGGGCGTGATGGACGACATGGGCTTGTCCTGGCAAGCCTTGCAACACATCAAACCCGACATCATCAGCTGCCATGTAACCGGTTTTGGCCTGGATGGACCATATGCCCAAAGGCCATCGTTTGACTTCATCGCCCAGGCCATGAGTGGATTCATGAGCGTCAATGGCTTTGCCGATGGCCCACCCATGCGCGCTGCTCCGCCGATTTCAGATTTGGTGGCGGGCTCGTACGCAGCCATGGGTGTGCTGGCGGCTTTGGTGCGCCGCGCCCGCACCGGTCAGGGGGAGGAAGTCGCCACCGCATTGACCGATGGCATGACCAGCATGCTGGCATTTTTGGCGAGCAATTACTTTGCCAATGGCCAATTGCCGCAAAGAACCGGCAATGACCATGCGCTGGCATCTCCTTATGGCTTGTTTGAGGCCAGTGATGGACAAATTGCAGTGGCCCCTTCCAACGACAGCTTTTATGTCAAATTGCTGGCAGCTTTGGATTTGCAGCACCTCAAGGACCGGCCCGAGTTCGCCACCAATGCCTTGCGCTTTGAGCACCGCAATGCCATCAACGGCGAGATCAACGCACGCACCCGATTGATGCCCATGGCCCATTGGATCGAGGTCATCAACCACGCTGGTGTGCCCTGCGGTCGGGTGCTGAATGTGGCCGAAGTGTTTGACGACCCGCAAACCCAGCATCAACAGATGCGGGTGAGGATTGATCACCCTGAACATGGGCCTATGGATGTGCTGGGCTTTCCCATTAAATTCACCCAAGCGCCGTGTACCATGCACCGACCACCGCCGGCGCTTGGTGCTGACACCGATGCCATCTTGCAAGAATTGGGTTACACCCAGGCCCAAACCCAGGCTTTGCGCAAAGCCAATGCCATTTAAATCCTCTCCAATTTGCACCCATGAATGCCCAAACCAAAGCCCAGCACATCATCGTGACCGAAGTCGGCACCCGCGACGGATTTCAATCTGAGCCGGTCTTCATTCCCACCGAGCGCAAAGTGGAAGTCATCAATGGCCTGATCGACGCGGGTGTACAAAGTTTTGAAACCACTTCTTTTGTGTCACCCCGGGCTGTCCCGCAAATGGCCGATGCTTCAGAAGTCATGGCGCAGGTGCAGCGCAAGCCGGGGGTGCGTTTGACCGCTTTGGTCCCCAATGCACGCGGGGCCGAGCGCGCAGCGGCTGCCAAAGTGGACATGATGGCCTGTTTTGTCTCGGCTTCAGAAACCCATTGCCAGGCCAATTTGAACAACCATCGCTGCCGCACTGGCCGATGTGCATGAATTCACCCCATTGCCGTCAATTCAATATCCCCGTGCGGGTGCTGTGGCCACTGCTTTTGGTTGCCCGTTTGAGGGCGAAGTGGCCACCCAAAGCGTGCTCGACATCATTGCGGCCTACCATGCCGATGGGGTGCGCCACATCACCTTGGGCGACACCAGGCATGGCCACACCACCCGTGGTCCAGCGCACCGTCAAAGCCATACAAAGTGAATTTCCAGATGTCTTGGTGGCCTTGCACTTTCACAACACGCGCGGCATTGGACTGGCCAATGTCATGACGGGCTTGGAATTGGGCGTGGTCGAATTTGAATCTTCCTTTGGGGGCTTGGGCGGATGCCCATTCGCACCTGGCGCGAGCGGCAATATTTGCACCGAGGATTTGGTGTATTTGCTGCACGAGTGCGGCTATCACACGGGCATCGATTTAGAGGCCTTGGCCGCGGTGGCACGTTCTGTGCAAGATTGGATGGGCAAAGCCTTGCCTGGACAATACATGCGATCTGGGCCAAGGCTCAAGCGCTCGGACTTGGCATCGTCGAGACGAGCCGTCGGCTGATAGAGTTGAAACATTCCCTTTCACTTTCACACCACCATCAAGGAGACAAACATGAAGAAAAACTGGGTTTCTATCGTCAGCCTGGCCATCATGGCCCTATTGTGCGGCGCGGCCAGCGCTGAAACGATTTTGAAGATCGGCTACGCCGTGGCGACCAATTCACACTATGGCGTGGGTTCTACCGTGTTGTGCGAAGAGATTGAAAAAGGCACACAAGGTCGCTACAAATGCCAGCAATTTCCAGGCTCTGCCCTGGGTGGCGAGCGCGAGATGATCGAGGCCGTTCAGCTGGGCACACTCGACATTGTCAACACGTCCACCGGTCCCGTGGGTAATTTTGTGCCAGAGGTCAAGATTGTGGACATTCCGTTTTTGTTCCGTGATTACGACCATGCCCGAAGGGTTCTGGACGGCCCCATTGGTCAAGATATTCTGGCCAAGTTTCCCTCCAAGGGCTTGGTCGCCTTGGCCTGGACAGAAAATGGTTTTCGCCACATGACCAACAGCAAACGGCCCATCGTCAAACCGGCAGATGCCGTTGGCTTGAAGATGCGCACCATGGAAAACAAGGTGCACATGGACGGCTACCGCGCTTTTGGCATTGCCCCCACGCCGATGGCGTTTCCTGAGGTGTATGGGGCCCTGCAACAAGGCACGGTCGATGGCCAGGAAAACCCCATCCCCGTGATCTTGGCGAGCAAATTTGCACAGGTGCAAAAGCATTTATCGCTCACTGGCCATGTCTACTCGCCGGCCTTGTTCATCACCTCACCCCGGGTCATGGGAAAACTCAGCGATGCCGATAAGAAAGTGTTTTACGCCGCCGCCGTCAAAGCCGCAGCGGCCCAGCGCAAACGTGTCAACGACGATGAGAACACCGGCATTGCACAGCTTGAGAAAGACGGCATGAGTGTGGTGCGCAAGGTCGATGGGCAAGCCTTCCGCGATGCTTTGCGCGAGCCCTATGCCAGCTATGCCAAGGAATTTGGTGCGGACAACATCCGCAAAATTCAAGACTACAAATGAACTGTTGACACAAGCACCCACTTTGCAATGCTTAGCGGGTGCTTGATGGCCTTGGCCCCATCCCATGAAAAACTTTGAGGCGCTTTTTTTGGCGTTCAACCGCTGGCTGCTGATTGCCATTTTGGGCCTGATGTCGCTCATCATCTTCACCAATGTGGGGCTGCGCTACTTGACCAATGAATCGCTGCCTTGGGCCGAAGAAGTGGCGCGCCACTTGATGATTTGGCTGACCTTTGTCGGATGCGGGCCTGTGCTGCGCTATGGCGGACACATCGCCATTGATAACCTGCAAGACGCCTTGCCCACCCCTTGGGCACGGGCATTGCGCGGGTTCATCGGGTTGCTCATGTTGGGGGTTTTTGGTTTTTTCATCTACTTTGGATGGGAGTACATGGACCGCACCCAATACCAATTGACTCCCGCCACCCAAGTATCGTTCGCCTATATTTACGCAGCCTTGCCTGTGGGCATGGCCATGTCCTTGGTCCACTGCCTGCTGATCATGCGCGAATACATCGCACACAGGCGGTTTGCCAGTGATGCCCACTTTGACGCTTCAGCCAGCGCGTCGCTATGAGCGCCAGCCTGATCTTGTTGCTCTCGGTGTGCCTGTTCTTGGCCATGGGCGTGCCAGTGGCTTTTGCGCTGGGCTTGTCCACGGTCACGGCTTTGGCCTTGACGGGCAACTATCCCCTGTTGGTCCTGCTCAAAGAAACTTTCACCGGGGTGGACAGTTTTCCCCTGATGGCCGTACCGTTTTTTATTTTGGCCGCTGAACTGATGAGCGGCGGTTCACTGACCGAGGTGTTGCTCAAATTTGCCGGTCAGTTTGTGGGGCA
>RFNL01000161.1 GCA_009927195.1 Betaproteobacteria bacterium
GGGCACGCGCAGCCGCTTTTGGATCACCCAGCGCTACCAAACCCTGCCGCCCGATTTGTATTGGGTCATGGTCTTCATGGTCAACAGCTTTGTGCGGCCCAGCGACATCAAAATTTTGCAGCACCAACATGTGCAAGTGGTGCGCGGCAGTTTCACCTATTTGCGCCTGAGCATGCCGGCCACCAAAAAGCACGACAAACCCGTGGTCACATTGCCCAGCGCCGTGCGCGTTTACGAGGCCATTCGGCGCGCGAACCCGCAAGCTACGGCCAGCGATTACTTGTTTTTGCCCGAAGAAAAAAACCGCGACCACGCGCTGGCGGTGCTGAACTTTTGGTTAAAGTGGGTGATGCGGGAGGCGGGCATTGCGCTCACCGACACCCACGGCCAAGCCCGCACCCTGTATTGCCTGCGCCACACTGCCATCACCTTTCGACTGCTTTACGGCCAAGGCATCGACATGCTGACCCTGGCGCGCAATGCACGCACCTCGGTGGACATGATCGAAAACTTCTACGCCTCCACCCTGAGCGGCGAGATGAACGTGGGCATGTTGCAAAGCCGGCGCGCCACCGGCCAGAAAAAAACCCCGGGTGTTGCCACCCGGGGCTGAATCCACCTTTTCAGAGGGTGGAGGAGACAAACGAACGAGTGTTGCAGACCCGATGTATGCATTGTCACACAAAATTTGTTGCGTTGCAGCACGCCATGCGCGGTGGTGGAAAATCCCAGCAAGGGGCTGCATGGGCGGTCCCCATTGCCACCCCACACAAGGAACACACATGGAATGCACCGTCACCTGGACCGGTCACGCAGGCGGCCAATCGGCCATGGGCTTTATCGCCGAGACCGGCAGCGGCCACATCTTGGCGATGGACGGCGCACCCGACCCCGCCAAACCCGGGCACAGCGGGCTCAACCTGGCCCCGCGCCCCATGGAGACGGTGCTCGCTGGCACGGGCGGCTGCACCGCTTATGACGTGGTGCTCATCCTCAAACGCGGGCGCCATGCGGTGGAGGGCTGCAGCGTCAAACTCAGCAGCGAGCGCGCCGACACCGACCCCAAGGTGTTCACCCGCATTCACATGCACTTCACCGTCAAAGGCCGCAACCTGCCTGCCAGTGCGGTCGAGCGCGCCATCGCCATGAGCCACGACAAATACTGCTCGGCCAGCATCATGTTGGCCAAAACCGCTGCCATCACCACCAGTTTTGAGGTGATTGAGGTGGGTGCTGCTGCCAGCGCTTGAGGGCTCGGCTCATCGGCCCTGGCTTGTGTCGTTGGCGTGGGTGTCTTGGGTGGTAAAACTGCAACAGTTGAGTGAACTCGGAAATTTTAAATTTCTTTAAACAACTATTAAGCTAATTTACAATTGTTTAATGAAAAAATCTTCCGGCCTCAGCCTGCTGCCCTTTGAAGCCGAGGGCATCTTGTTCAACTTGGCCCAGCGTGTGGTTTTGACCCGGCGAACCTTGGGTTTGACCCAAGCTGATTTGGCCGCCAAGGCGGGTGTTGGCCTGAGCACCATCGTGGCCATCGAAAAGGGCGCGCCCACCGTGCAGTTGGGCTTTTGGCTGAACGCACTGTGGGCCTTGGATTTGTTGCAGCCGTTCGCTGATTTGACGCAGCTGGGTCTTGGCACAGCCGGGTCGGCTTTGCTCGAAGCGCAACTGCCCCTACGTGTGCGCAGTCGCAAGCGGCAAATGCCATGAGCCAGCCATCAAAGCCGGTCTGGGTGTGGTTGCCCGGTCAAGTGCAGCCCCTTGTGTGTGGTGAGTTAGCGCTCAACAACGGTTTGGGTGTTTTTAACTACACCGACGCCTACCGGGACTTGCCGCAAGCCGTGGCTTTGGATCCGCTGCACCTGCCATTGACCCGCTCTCGACGCCCCTTCAAAGAAACGCGGCAACAGGGCTTGTTTGGGGTCTTTCGTGACGCCTCACCCGAAGGCTTTGGTTTGGCCATGCTCGAGCGTTTGAGAGGCCAGTCCATGCCAGAGCCGCTTGATCGGTTGGAGCACTCGGCGGGAGATGGGGCGGGAGCGATTGAGGTGTGCGTCGACATTCAAGCCAAATTGCGCTTTCTCCCCCCACCAGCCGCCGCGTTGTGGGATGCCTTGGCCCAATTGCCCGATCATCGCCCGAGCAGTCTGGCACCCCAAGCCGTTTGGGGTGCCACAGGCACCAGCTTGGGTGGAGAACGGCCCAAGATGACCGTCTTGCATGAGGGGCAGCAATGGATTGCGAAGTTGCAAGAACAAGGTGACCCGCCGCATGCGCCCTTGAGGGAATATGCAGCCATGCGCGTGGCCCAGCAAATGGGCCTGGACGTGGCCGAAGTGGCGTTTCAACGCGTGGGTGACCGTCAAGTGCTGCTGGTGCGTCGCTTTGACCGCTGGGTGGACGAGCAAGGCCACACACAGCGCCAGCTTTTTGCCAGCGCCCACACTGTTTTGCGCTTGGACACGCCGATGCGTGGTGAGCCTGCGCGCTCCTATGTGGCTTTGGCCAAAGACATGCAGCGCTTTTGCGCCAACCGCCATACCGATGCAGCCCCTATGCAGCGAGAGCTTTGGCGGCGCATGGTGTTCAACGCCATCTGTGGCAATGGCGACGATCACCCGCGTAACCACGGGTTTGTGCACGCACAAGGGCAATGGCAATTGGCCCCAGCTTTTGATATTGCGCCGCATCCAGCCTATGCCGGTGTGCAAGCCATGGCCATCACGCACACCGGGTCGGCCATTGCCACGCAAGCCAACCTGCTTTCAGATGCCCATCGATTTGGCTGGGTCCAGCCCGAGGCTTTGGCATTCATCACCCAAGCCCGTGAGGTTTACTTGGACTTGTGGCCGCAAATCATCCAATCCCAGGGTGTGGATGCAAAGGATTTGCCAGCTACTGACCCTGTGCGTTGGTTGCTGACCGCCTGAAATTTTGGTATGGACTAATTGTGGGTCTGCTTTGCTGCGCTCGCATCAGCCAACAGTGCCACCAACCAAAAGGAAGTCAAACATGTTTTAAACCCGGTGCGCCACCGTGGTCATCACCCGCCCGCTCAGGGCCATCAGCCGCTTGAGCGGTTCGGGTAACTCCGCTGCCCCGGCGCGTTGGGCCTCGCGGGCGTGTTGGGCTTCGTCGTGGGCCATGGCCTCAACCACGGCCCGTGATGCCGTGTCTTCTGCGGGCAAGCGGGCCAAGTGTCTGTGCAAATGCGCTTCCACTTGGCGCTCGGTTTCCAGCACAAAGCCCAAGCTGATGCGCTCGCCCCCCACCTTGGCCGTGGCGTAGGCCAAGGCAAACGCGCCGGCGTACCACAGGGGGTTGAGCCAACTTTTTCGCCCACCCAAGGCCTGAATGCGCGCCTCGGTCCAGGCCAGGTGATCGGCCTCTTCGTCGGCTGCGGCTTTCAAATGCGCTTGCAAACCCACCTGTCGTGTGGCCAATGATTGCGCGCTGTACAGGGCCTGCGCACACACCTCGCCGACATGGTTCACCCGCATCAAGGCAGCAGCTTCGCGGCGCTGTGCATCGCCTAGCGAAATGGCTTCACTGTCGGGGTTGGGCATGGGCCGGCGCGCATACGTGTGGCCCACAGCGTGCGCAAAGCCTGGTCGGCCGCGCCCAGCAAGTCATCAAAGGGACCGGGTTTGAAAAAGGGGCGGGGGAAAGACATTCGGGGATTGTCCTGCACAGACCAAAACCCCACAAAAATACAAAACCGACATAACTGTTAACTTATGACGTATTATTTTCATTCTCAGGGCCAGATGCATCCAAAGGTCCACACCACTTGTTGCCAACCAACAACGCATTGGCCCCACAAAGCCACAAACCCTTTGCCAGCGCAAGCCCACTCTGGTGCAATAGCGCAACTTCTAGAAAAGAAGTTGGTTTCAGCTTGCTGGAGCCCCTTTGTTTAACCTTGGAGAATTCACTCATGAAAAAATCCCTAGTTGCTCTGGCTACACTGGCC
>RFNL01000270.1 GCA_009927195.1 Betaproteobacteria bacterium
GCCACCGGCGCCGTGATGGCACAAGCCACCCTTTATGGTCGTTCTGACATTGGTTACGGCATCAAAGCCACCCAGTTGGGCAATGGTGGCACCGGTGTCAAACAGCTTGGCGTGATGGACGGCGGCAACGCTGGTTCGCGCATTGGCTTCCGCGGCACCGAAGACCTCGGTGGCGGCATGAAAGCCCACTTCGTGACCGAGCAGGGCATCAGCCCCACCAACGGCTGCCTTGTTTGGCGTGCGCACTGGCACCATCGGTGCCCAGTACGACGGCTATGCCGCCGCTTCTGGCAATGACCCCGGCTCAGCCGGTGGCTACACCCAAGGCACCAACCGCCAGACCTATGTGGCCCTGGAAGGCGACTTCGGTACCGTGCGCGTGGGCTACCAGTACACCAGCCTTTATGAAGTTGCCACCCTGAGCGGTTTCACCCAGACCTCTGAAGGCATGGCCGGCGGCTCCATCGCTCACCTGTGGGGCAACGGCGTTGCAGGCGGCACCCGTGCCAACGGCATCCGCTACATCTCCCCCAAACTGGCTGGCGCTTGGACTGTGGCCGTCGATATGGGTTCCACCACTGGTCGTGAGCAAACCGAATTTGTTGGTGCAGTCAACACCGCTGACGGCCGCAGCCTGAACAAAGCTGCCCGCACTGGTTTGCACATCGACTACAACGCTGGTCCTTTGCGCGCTGCTTTTGCCTACACCACCTTGGACCAAATGTTGAACGCTCAGGGCAATAACAACGTCGCAGGCATTGGTAACGCCACCGCCAACACCGTGTTGAACCAGTTCAACGTTTACGGCGCTTTGACCAACATTGCTGGCACTGCTGGCACCACCAACGTGGGCACGCAAACCAACTTGTCCCAGTTGGCTGGCAGCTATGACTTTGGCATGATCAAAGTTGGCGCCACCATCAACAGCGGCCAAAGCACCGCCACCACCACCACCGTGGCCACCAGCGCAGTCACCCAAGCTGTGACCAACATTTCATCCCGTGCAGTCAGCTTTGACATGCCCATGGGCGCCATGAACTTGGTGGGCGGCTTCAACAACGCCAGCACCGATGTGGGTGGTGTTGCTGCCACTGACTGGGCCTCCAGCCAGTTTGGCCTGAAGTACAACTTCAGCAAGCGCACATTGATGTATGGTTACACTGGCACCTCTACCAACAACCTGGCTACTGGTACCACATTGAAGGTCATCACCGGCACCTTGATCGGTATCGATCACCAGTTCTGATCCCCGGCTGGCCCATCGGCCAGCTTGAGGTTTAGCAACTCTCAAACCCCATCGCCTCACAAGGGCGGTGGGGTTTTTTCATGGGGCCCCTGCCTACAATCCCCAACCATGTCTACATCCACCCCAAAGCGTGCCCTCCCCTCGGCCAAAAGGCCCTCCTCCGCTCAAGCAAAGGCCCTGAGCACGCCCAAGGCAGTGCGAAAAAGCACACGCGCAAAGCCCCCCAGCGGCACCGATTACCTGAAAAAAATCCTCACCGCCAAGGTGTATGACGTGGCGCACGAGTCGGCACTGGACGTGGCCCGCAATTTGGGGCGGCGCTTGCACAACCAGGTATTGCTCAAGCGCGAAGACCAGCAACCGGTGTTCAGCTTCAAACTGCGCGGCGCCTACAACAAAATGGCCCAACTCAGCCGCGCGCAACTGGCGCGCGGGGTGATTTGTGCTTCGGCCGGCAACCATGCGCAAGGTGTGGCCCTGGGGGCGGCCAAGCTGGGCGCTCATGCGGTGGTGGTGATGCCGGTGACCACACCCGCCCTGAAGGTGGAAGCGGTCAAGGCCTTGGGCGCGCAGGTGGTGCTGCACGGCGAGAGTTACTCCGACGCGCATGCCCACGCCATGGACTTGCAACAACAGCAGGGCATGACTTTTGTGCACCCGTTTGACGACCCCGATGTGATCGCCGGCCAAGGCACGATCGCCATGGAATTGCTGCGCCAGCACCCCGGCCCTTTGCATGCGGTGTTTGTGGCGATTGGCGGGGGCGGACTGATTGCGGGGGTGGCCAGCTACATCAAAGCGGTGCGCCCAGAAGTGCGGGTGATCGGTGTGCAAATGAGCGACTCGCGTGCCATGGCCCAGTCGGTGTCCAAGGGCGAGCGGGTGACGCTGCAAGACGTGGGTCTGTTCTCTGACGGCACGGCGGTGAAGTTGGTGGGCGAGGAGACCTTTCGCATCGTGCGCGAGTCGGTCGATGGCTTCATCAGCGTGGACACCGATGCGGTGTGCGCGGCCATCAAAGACGTGTTTGTCGACACCCGCAGCATCGTCGAGCCCGCCGGGGCGTTGGGCGTGGCCGCCATCAAACAATACGTGGCCCAACACAACCCGGGGCGAAACCTATGCCGCGATTTTGTGCGGCGCCAACATGAACTTTGACCGCCTGCGCTTTGTGGCCGAACGCGCCGAAGTGGGCGAAGAGCGCGAGGCCTTGTTCGCGGTGACCATTCCCGAGCGGCATGGCAGCTTGCGCGATTTTTGCCAATTGCTGGGCAACTTGCCCGCCTTTGGCGGGGGCAAGGCACCGCGCAGCGTGACCGAGTTCAACTACCGCATCAGCGACGACACCCAGGCCCATGTGTTTTTGGGCCTGAGCACTTCAAGCCCCGGGCAAAGCCCCAAGATCGCGGCGTTTTTGAGCAAACACGGCTTTGCCACACTGGACCTGACCCATGACGAACTGGCCAAGGAACACCTGCGCCATTTGGTGGGTGGCCACTCCAGCCTGGCCCACAACGAGCGCTTGCTGCGCTTTGAGTTCCCCGAGCGGCCGGGCGCCTTGATGCGGTTTTTGCTGGCCATGCGCGAGGGCTGGAACATCAGCCTGTTTCACTACCGCAACCAAGGGGCCGATTACGGCCGCATCTTGATGGGCCTGCAAGTGCCCCGTGCCGACCGCGCCGCGTTTACCCAATTTTTGACCGAGCTGGGCTACCCGCACGTGGACGAAACCCGCAACCCTGCTTATCGCTTGTTTTTGCGCCGCTGATCAGGGCTGACGGGGCAGCGGCATGTCCAGCTGCCACACGGCTGGCCCGCCCAGATCGGCGCCCAGGCGCGCGCCCGCGCGATCGACCGACTGCAACACCAAACCATCGATCACCGCTTGGCCAATTCGAAACGGCTTGGGCGCTTCACCGTCTATGCCGATCAAGGCCGCGCCACGCTGCGGCCCGCTGCTGGCCACGCCCACCAGTTTGAGCCGGCTGGTCAGGCTGGGCGCAGCGGCCACGGTGCTGGACGCATGGGCAGGGGTGGCGCCAAGCAATCGGCCCGCCTCTGGCCCGATGGATGACGCGCCAGGGCCCGATCCCTCAAGGTTTGGCGCGCTCACGCTGGCGGGCATGGCGGCACCAGGAGCTGCCACCTGACGCGCGCGCAACACCCACTCCACGCTGCTCCAACCCAGGGCCAGCCAGATGGACAGGGTGAGGACAGGCATGACCCATGCCATCGATGCGGTGCGCTGTGGCCAAGGCAAGATGTGTCTCATGAAACCATTATCATGCAGCGATGCCCCATGTCCCACGCACGGCATCGGCCGCATCACCCCCACGGACCCTGCCATGAACCATTGCCCCGCTCACCCCGCCCACCCGGCACGCCCGCTTGTTGTGCCCGCTTGCCCCACCCAGCGCCCAGCGCGCAGCCACTTGCAAGGCTTCACCCTGATTGAGTTGATGGTGGTGCTGGTCATCATTGGCGTGTTGGCAGCGCTGATCGTGCCCAATGTGATCAACCGCGCCGACGATGCCCGCATCACCGCCGCCCGCACCGATGTGAACAACCTGATGCAAGCGCTCAAGCTGTACAAGCTGGACAACCTGCGCTACCCCACCGGCGAGCAAGGCCTGCAAGCCCTGGTGGTCAAGCCCACCGTGGGCCCGACCCCGCCCAACTGGAAGCCTTACCTGGACAAACTGCCCAATGACCCTTGGGGCCGGCCTTACCAATTGCTCAGCCCGGGCATCAAGGGCGAGGTCGATGTGCTCTCCTTGGGGGCCGACGGCCAGACCGGTGGCGAAGGGGCCAATGCCGACATTGGCAGTTGGCAGTGAGGCATGGGGCGAACCCGCCCATCTGAGACCCTGAACCCCTGGGGCGCGCCAGCCATGCAGCCGCAAAGCTTTGCCAGACCCGCGCCACACGCGCCGGGATTTACCTTGATAGAAATCCTGGTGGTGCTGGCCATCATCGCCTTGGGCACCGGCGCCATTGTGTGGAGCCTGCGCGGCAACACCAGCCGTCAACTCGATGAAGAGGCGCAACGCCTGAGCGCTTTGCTCGAAGCCGGCCGCGCCTTGTCGCGCACCAGTGGCATGGCCATGCGCTGGCGGGCCACCGACAGTGGCTTTGTGATCGAAACCCTGCCCAGTGGTGTGGCCGCAGCCAAGCCGCACCCCTGGCTTTACCCGCAAACCCGCGCCAGCGCGGGCGCGCTCTGGCTGGGCCCTGAGCCCATCTTGCCGCCGCAAAGCCTGGTATTGACCCAAGGCGACGGGCAAAGCGGCAGCGTGCGCGTGGCCAGCGATGGCCTGCGCGCTTTTGGCACCGCCCCATGAAACCCAGCGCACCCACTCAGGCAGCAATCCCCCGGACTGCCACAGCATCAGCCCCAGGGCCACGCCCCAGGGCAGTGACCCGCCTGCGCGGCTTCACCTTGGTGGAGGTGCTGGTGGCACTGGCCATCGTGGCGCTCTCGCTCATCACCGCCAGCCAGGTGGGTGGGGCCTGGGTGTTCAATGCCAACCGCCAGTGGCAATACCAATTGGCCCAGGTGTGCGCCGACAACGCGCTGATCGCGGTGCGCTTGTCGACCCAAATGCCTGGCATTGGCGAGCGCAGTGTCGACTGCCTGCAAGCCGAGCGTTCCCTGCGGGTGGTGCTGACCGTGCGGCCCACCCCCAACCCTGCGTTTCGACGCGTCGAGGCCCAGGTGTGGGAGGCCCAAACCCCGCTGATCCGCGTGCAAACCGTGGTGGGGCGCTTCTGACATGCGGCCTGTCCGTGGCTTTACCCTGGTCGAGGTGTTGATCGCCTTGGCCTTGATGGCGGTCATGGGCGCACTGAGCTGGCAAGGCATCGACAGCATGCTGCGCGGGCGCAGCGCGGTGCAGGCCGAACATGCGCGCAGCACCGTGCTGGGCACCGCCTTGGCCCAATGGCGTGCCGACCTGGACGCGGCCACCTTGTTGCCCGGCATGGATGGCCAAAGCGGCATCGACTGGGACGGGCGGGTGCTGCGCATCACCCGTCGCAGCACCGAGGTCCAGGCAGACGGCACAGACGCTGGCGTGTGGGTGGTGGCCTGGCGCTGGCAAGCCCAGGGCAACGGCCAGCATGGCTGGTGGCGACGCTGGCAATCGGCCGCGCTACGCGACAGCATGGGCTTGCAATTGGCCTGGGCCCAGGCGGCCGCTTGGGGCCAGGACGGCAGCCCAGAGGCCAACGCCCGCCAAACCGATGTGCTGCCCTTGCAAGGCTGGCAACTGTATTTTTACCGCGACAACGCCTGGAGCAACCCTTTGTCCAGCGCGGGGGGTAAAACCAGCGCGCCCGCCTTGCCCGATGCAGTGCGCTCGGTGATCGAACTCGCCCCCGACAGCGGTCGCGGCCGCATCAGCGTGGACTGGCTGCGACCGAACTGGAGCGTGGGCCGCTCATGAACCCCACCAAAGCACGCCATCTGCCAGGCGCGTACGCCGGCGAGAAGAGGTCACAAGGCGCGGCCCTGTTGATGGCCTTGCTCACCGCGAGCTTGGTCGCCAGCTTGGCCGCTGCCGGGGTGTGGCTGCAATGGCGCAGCACCGAAGTCGAGGCCGCCGAGCGCCAACGCGACCAAGCACATTGGCTGCTGCTGGGCGCGCTGGACTGGGCGCGCATCATCTTGCGCGAAGATGCCCGCGCCGGTGGCGAGAACGGCCAGGACCACCTGGCCGAGCCCTGGGCCGTGCCGCTGCAAGAGGCGCGTTTGTCCACCTTCATTTCGGCCAATGCCGATGGGGTGAGCCGAGACGACGAGCGGCTGGCCGACGAGGTTTTTTTATCGGGCCAGATCAGCGACATGCAAGGCCGGCTCAACATCCTCAATCTGCTGGACAACGACGGTCAGTTGTCCAAGCCCCAATGGGCGGTGCTGGAACGCTTGTTCAAAAGCCTGGACCTGCCAGAGGCTGAGTTGCAAAGCTTGGGACAGCAACTGGTGCGCGCCCACACCCCCAACGCGACCGCGCGGGTGCTGCGGCCCCAGCGTCTGGAGCAACTGGCTTGGCTGGGCTTGTCGGCGCGCACTGTGCAAACCCTCGCGCCCCATGTGTGTGTGTTGCCGGTGCGCACCGCGATCAACCTCAACACCGCCAGCGCCGCGGTGGTGCAAGCCAGTTTGATCGGCTTGGACAACTCGGCCGTCAGCCAACTGATGCAGCAGCGCGAGTCGCGCCACTTTGAATCCTTGGAGGACCTGCGCCTGCGCCTGAACAACCCAAGGGCGGGCATTGATTCCACCATGCACAGCGTTGGCAGCCGCTATTTTGAGGTGCGCGGTCGCTTGCGCTGGGGCCTCACGGTGCTTGAAGAGCGCAGCCTGGTCGAGCGCAATGGGTCCGATGTGCGGGTGGTGTGGTCCGACCGTGGCTTGCTTGCCGCCCC
>RFNL01000227.1 GCA_009927195.1 Betaproteobacteria bacterium
GCGCGCGGCCTGGTTCGCCAATTGCCGGCGAGTCGGGCCGATCATGCGGTGCGCTTGTTGTTGTCTGACATGCACCAATGGCAAGACCTCAATGGCGAAGATCACCAGATGCTGTGTGAACTGCCCGCTCCCCATGGCCCCTTATTCACTTGGCTCGACAGCCAATACCAGGAACACGGCAGCTTGCCTTGGGGCGCTTTGCGCGAGGGCCTGCGCGATCACCCCTGCGAGGCCTTGGCCTTGAAGGTGATGGACACCGCGTTTGCAACGGATGCGGCCGCCAGCGACGAAAAACCAGACCCCAAAGCCCCCAATCCCCAAGCCTTGGCCCGTGAAAGTGTGGCCGAGCTCAAGGCCTTGCTCAACCGTTTGTTGATCGAGCGCCTCAAAGCCCAAGAAACCCAGGCCATTGCCAGCGCCCAGACCGACCCGAGGGCGCTAGAGCGCTACCGGGCCTTGCAAGCGCGTCGCCGATCGTTGGAAATCCCGCCCGAGGTATAATCCAACTCCACCTTAACGCAAGCGCGACAGCAGCACCTCCGAAATTGGCCAATCACGGGCAATATCCCTCACCGGCCAGCATCCCCGCAAGGACTGCACCCCAAATGTTCGCCCATCCCCTTGTGCAGGTTCCCCAATCCAGCCCACGCGCCCAACGGGTGCGAGATGTTTTTTTGTCTCTCGATGGAGGTTGAGTTCCATGCCCGCTCAAAAGCCCAAGCAGACCGCCAAGCCCGCTGCGCCCCAAAAACACGCCGCACCCACCAGCGCCCAGACAGCCAAGAAAGCCAACCCAGTGACCCCTGCCAAACCCAGCGCCAAATCAACCGCTAAAACTGCCGCCAAACCTGCAGCAAAAGCAGCGGCGAAACCTGCGGCAAAAGCCGCTTCCAAAGTGGCGGCCAAACCTGTGGCCAAAACCACCACAGCGGCCAAACCCAGTGCCAAAGCGCCTGTGAAAGCGACTGCCAAGCCAGCGGCCAAAGCACCGGCCAAAGCCGCCACACCCGCACCAGCCACCAAAGGCAAGGCAGCCGCCAAGGCCAAAGGCAAAGGCGCAGCGCTGGAAGATGATTTGCCCGATTTGGAGGCCGAGTTTGCCGAGGAAGGCCCTGCCGCCGCCGGCGAAAAGGTCAAGCCCCTGCGCATGAAAATCAGCAAGGCCAAAGAGCGCGCCTTGATGAAAGAGTTTGGTCTGGACGAGACCATCCTGTCTGAAGAGGACCTGGCCAAGCGTCGTTTGCGCTTGAAGACCCTGATCAAGATGGGTAAAACCCGGGGCTACCTCACCCATGGCGAAATCTCAGACCACTTGCCCGACAAACTGGTGGATGCCGAAACCATGGAAGTGGTCATCACCATGTTGAACGATATGGGCGTGGCCGTGTACGAGCAAACGCCGGATGCAGAAACCTTGCTCATCACCAACACCGGACCCACCGTGGCCAGCGAAGAAGAGGCCGAGGAAGAAGCCGAAGCCGCTTTGTCCACCGTGGACAG
>RFNL01000380.1 GCA_009927195.1 Betaproteobacteria bacterium
AAACCGTAGGCCACATGGCTCAGCCCTGGGCCGCCGTATTCGGTGGGGATGGTGGGGCCGATCAGGCCGAGTTCGCCCATTTCACGAAAAATCGCCACATCGGTTTTTTCGTGGCGAAACGCTTCGGTCACGCGCGGCAGCAATTTGTCTTGGCAGTAGGCGCGCGCGGCCTCTTCGATCATGCGCTCGTCCTCGGTCAGTTGTTGCTGCAATAGAAAGGGGTCGTCCCAATGAAAGGGGGCCTTGGCCATGAAAACTCCTGGTGAATGCTCGGCAGATAAAAGTGCGAGATCATAAGCCCTGGCCCGCCCGCCATGAATGAACCCTCTGCGAGTGGTGGCATGGATTGGGCGGGGTCATCATCGGCCCGCCCTCAGATGCCCAGGTGGTTGCGCCGCAGCGCTGTGTTGGCGGCCAGTTCGCGCATGCTGCCCTGGTAGCGGATTTGCCCTTTTTCCAGCACGTAAGCGCGGTCGCACACCAGTTGGGCAAAGTGCATGTTTTGCTCGGACAGCAAAATGCCGATCCCCTGTGCTTTGAGGGCCAGGATCATCTGCACCATGTGCTCGGCAATCAGCGGCGCCACCCCCTCTGAGGGTTCGTCCAGCATAACCAACCAGGGGTTGCCCATCAGGGTGCGGGCCACGGTGAGCATTTGCTGCTCGCCGCCGCTCATGCGGCCCCCCAGCCGATGCGGCATCTCGCCCAGGTTGGGAAAGAGCTCAAACAAACGCTGCGGCGTCCAATGGGCGCGGGGGCGCCGTCTGGCCAATGGCGTTGCTTTTGCCGACCGACCGCCAGGTTTTCCAGCACCGAAGGTCGGTGAAGATGCGCCGCTCCTCAGGCACAAAGCCCAGGCCCAGGCGGGCCGCATGGTGTGGCTCGCTGTGCGAGAGGTCATGGCCCATGAACTGGATTTGGCCACGGCGGCGCGCCACCAAACCGATCAGGGCTTTGAGGGTGGTGGATTTGCCAGCGCCATTGCGCCCCATCAGGGCCACCACCTCACCACGGTGCACCTGCAAGTCCACATCAAACAAAATTTGCGCCGCGCCATACCAGGCCGACAGGCCTTGGACGTGGAGCAAACGCTGGGGGGTCATGCGGTGCGTTGTGTGCCAGGGGTCAGGCACGGGGTGTTTCAAAGGTTTTGCCGCTGCCAAAGTAAACCGCTTGCACCTGCGGGTCGTCGCGGATGTCTTGCGGCTTGCCTTGGGCGATCAGTCGGCCACGGGCCAGCACGATCACCCGGTCGGCATGGGCAAACACCACGTCCATGCTGTGCTCGGTGAACAGCACTGCCAAGCCACGCTGCGCCACCAGCGCCTTGGTCAAGGCCATCAGTTCCGAGCGCTCAGACGGGGCCATGCCCGCAGTGGGCTCGTCCATCAACAGCAGCTTGGGGTTGTGGGCCAAGGCCACGGCCAACTCCACCCGCTTGACATCGCCATAGGCCAGCGCGCTGCAAGGCCGATCGGCCTGGTTTTTCATGCCCACCTGGTCGAGCAGGCGCAATGCATCGCCTTGCCGGTGTGCTGCCGCTGGCCGCCACATCGAACCCAGCTGGTGGTCGTGTGACAGCAAGGCCATTTGCACGTTTTCCACCACGGTGAGGGTGGCAAAGGTTTCGGCTATTTGAAAGGTGCGCCCCACGCCCATGCGCCAGATGTCGCGCGGCTTGCGCCCGATCAGCGCTTGGCCTTGCAAGCTGATGTGGCCTTGATCGGGTCGCAACTGTCCGTTGAGCATGTTGAAGGTGGTGGACTTGCCTGCCCCGTTGGGGCCAATCATGGCCAGCATCTCACCCGGGGCCAGGTCAAAGCCCACGTCGACCACCGCCTGGACCCCACCGAAAGACTTGCCCAGGTGTCTGACTTGCAGCAATGCGTTCAAGCAGCACCCCCAGGGGGTGGGGTCGCCTTGGCGCGCCAACGCCCCCACCACATTTGCGCCGTACCTGCCAGGCCTTGCGGAAACAAGAGCACCAGGACCAAAATCACAGCGCCCAGCATGGCGCGCCAGTAATCGGTGTTGCGCGCCACCACATCGTGCAACCAAGTGAAAGCAAATGCGCCCAGCACCGGGCCCGCCAAGGTTTGCACACCGCCCAGCAAGACCATGACCAATGCGTCCACCGACTTGCCCACGGCCATGGATTCAGGCGATATGCTGCCCTTGGAAAACGCATACAACGCCCCCGCCAAACCGGCCAGGGCGCCGGCCCACACAAAGGCCTGCCACTGCATGCGGGCCACATCGATGCCAATCGCATCGGCCCGCAATGGCGAGTCGCGCCCTGCACGCAACGCATACCCAAAGGGTGAAAACAACACCCGGCGCAAGCACAGCACCCCGGCCACCACCAGGCCCAGGGTGAGCCCGTAATACATGCGCTTGTCGCCAAAAGCCGGCGACGGCCACACGCCGGTCAGACCGTTGCTGCCGCCCGTGAAGCTGTCCCATTGAAAAGTCACCGCCCAAATGATTTGGGCAAAAGCCAAAGTGAGCATGGCCAAATAAACCCCCGACAAGCGCACCGCAAACCAGCCCAGCACGCAAGCCCCCAAGGCCGCCACCAAGGGAGCGATGCACAAGGCCGCCTCCATGGTCAAACCCAGGTTGCGCACCAACAGCGCAGCCGCATACGCACCCAAGCCAAAATAAGCCGCATGGCCAAAAGAGTGCATGCCCGCTGGCCCCATGATGAAGTGCAAGCTGCTGGCAAACAATGCAGCGATCAACAAATCCGTCAGCAGCACCGTGGTGTAGGGCGCGTCGGCGCTCAACCATGGCACGGCCAGTAACACCAGGCCCAGCATTGCAGCGGCCCACCTCTGGCCTTGGCCGGCCGCGCGCAGCGGTGCCTCGCGCCAGCCCATGTGACGGCCGGCCGACTGGGGCTTGCCCAGCAGCCCCCAAGGCCGCCACGCTAACACCACCGCCATAACCACAAAGTCCACCACCAAGGTGAGCTTGGAAAACGACACCGCCACCCCAAACACATCGACCAAGCCCAGCCAAATGCACACGGCTTTGACCTCGGCGATCAACAAAGCCGCCA
>RFNL01000317.1 GCA_009927195.1 Betaproteobacteria bacterium
CCCGCCAATACACCTTGGACCGCCAGCAGTTTGGCCGCCCATTGGCTGCCAACCAGCTCATCCAAAAGAAATTGGCCGACATGCAAACCGAAATCTCACTCGGCCTGCAAGGCTGTTTGCGCCTGGGCCGCATGAAAGACGAAGGCTCGGCCAGCGTGGAAATCACCTCCATCTTGAAGCGCAACTCTTGCGGCAAGGCGCTCGACATCGCCCGCATGGCCCGCGACATGATGGGCGGCAACGGCATCAGCGACGAATTTGGCGTGGCCCGCCACCTGGTCAATTTGGAGGTGGTCAACACCTACGAAGGCACCCACGACATCCACGCCCTCATCTTGGGCCGCGCCATCACCGGCATTGCGGCGTTTGCCAACTGAGGTGAACCACACCCCGCACTGAGTGGATGAAATTCATCCACAGCAGACAGAAAAAAGGCCGCTTGTAGCGGCCTTTTCATTTGGTGCAAACAAGAAAAAACGGGAAGTTTGCCCTGGTCCTGTTTTGGGACTAAACTTCAGCGATGCACATCGTCGCCTTGCGAAATCTGGAAAGGTTTTGGCAAAAACCCAAAGGCAAAGCAGCGCAGGGCGCTTTGAAAGCGTGGTTTGCTGAAGCCAAGGTTGCGAAATGGTCTTCGCCGCAAGATGTGAAAAAACAGTATGCCAATGCCAGCTTCATTGTCAACAACCGGATTGTGTTCAACATCAAAGGCAACGACTACAGGCTGATCGTGGCCGTTGCATACAAGATGCAATATGTCTATGTGAAGTTCATTGGCAGCCATGCCGAGTACGACAAAGTCGATGCCGCCACGGTGGCTCAGTTTTCAGGAGATTGAGGATGGAGATCAAAGCGATTCGCACCGAACAAGACTATCTCGCTGCACTGCGCGAAGTTTCAGCTTTGATTGATATCGACCCCTCGCCAGACACCCCAGAGGGTGAGCGACTCGATGTCTTGGGTACGCTGTTGCAGGCCTTTGAGGCCAAGCATTACCCCATTGACCTCCCCGACCCGATCGATGCGATCAAATTTCGGATGGAACAAAAAAACCTGAGCGTGAAAGACCTGGTGCCCTATATCGGTCCAACCCATCGCGTTTATGAGGTTTTGAATTACAAACGCAGCTTGTCATTGAACATGATCCGACGGCTCAGCGTGGCCCTCAACATTCCAGCTGATGTGCTGATCCGCGCCTCAGACCGAATCGCCGCTTGAAGGCACAACCGCAGGTCGGTTGACCAGCACGATGCCGATGGCCACGCCCAGCAGGGCCACCACCACGCTGAGCGACCAGGGTTCGCCCAGCCACAGGTGGGCCACCACCAGGGCAAACAGGGGCGAGAAAAACGAGAACGCGCTGACCCGGGTGGCTGGGTAGCGGCCGAGCAGCCACATCCAGATCAGGATGGTCACAAAGGCGCCCAATACGCTTTGGATGGCCAGCGAGCCCCAGGCCCAGGTGGGCATGGCCCAGTTCCACGGCTCGCCCATGGCCAGCGAGATGAAGGGCAAGATCAAGGCGCTGCCGCCAATTTGGTAGAGCAGCATTTTTTCGGCCCCCACCTGGCCCAGCCGGGTCGAGCGGATGACCACCGTGGTCAAGCCCCACAGGGCACCGGCCATCAGGCCGAGCAGGTCACCGCGCCACTGCATGGGGTGGTCGGCGCGGCTGCTCCAGCCGTCTTGCAGGGCAAAACCGACCGAACCAAAAGCCAGCAACAAGCCCAGCCATTGCACCGGGCGCAATTGCTCGGCGGCCACCCGCAAGGGCACGCAGGCGGCCACCCAAAACGGCGCGGTGTACAAAAAAATCGTCAGGCGTGACGCACTGGTGTCGCGCAGGCCCAGGTAAATGCAGGCGAACTCAAAGGCGAACAGCAAGGCGGCGAGCAAGCCGCTGGGGCCGCTGCCGTCGCGCTGCCACAGCGCAATGCCGCGCCAGCGGCACCACAGCAACAGGCAAATGGTGGCGCCCATCAATCTCAGCGCGGCCTGGAACACGGGCGCCACCTCGGGCAGGGTTTGCTTGATCAACACCTGTTGAAAGCCCCATATGAAGCAGCAGCCCAATAGCAAGCCGATGGCCAATGGGTCAAGAGCGGAGCGGCGAGTGGACATGGTGTTTGGCGGGTTGGGACACCGTTGCGCAAGCCAGGCTCAAGGGGGGCGGCCGGGCCGGGCTGCGGTGGGTGCGCTCATTGTGCCTGGCGGCATTCCCGCTGCGGCGGCGATCCAGTCGCCGCACTACACTTATAGGCCACAGCGACCCACAAAGGCCAGAAGTGAATACAGAAACCATGCGATTTGGAAGCGGTCAGGCGGTCAAGCGCCTGGAAGATGATTTATTGCTCAAAGGCCAAGGCCTGT
>RFNL01000213.1 GCA_009927195.1 Betaproteobacteria bacterium
TGGAAGCCGACGGTTTCACCGATGTCTCGCATGTGGTGCATGGGTTTGAAGGGGACTTGGACGCACGCTTTCAACGCTCCAGCATCAATGGCTGGCGTCATGAAGGGTTGCCGTGGGTGCAGATGTAAGCGCAACCAGCCACCCTGCGCTGGACGCGAAAGCCTTGCATGCTTTGTTGCGCGAGGTGTTTGGCTACAGCCAATTTCGCGGACCGCAAGCCGACATCATGGGTCATGTCAGCCAAGGGGGCGATGCTTTGGTGCTGATGCCCACAGGCGGCGGCAAATCGCTGTGCTACCAAATACCGGCGATCGCGCGCCAGCGCGCGGGCATGGGTGTGGCCGTGGTGATCTCGCCCCTGATTGCCTTGATGCACGACCAGGTGGGGGCGTTGCAAGAACTGGGCGTGAGCGCCGCGTTGCTCAACTCAACCTTGAGCACTGAGCAAGCCCATGCGGTGGAACAGCGCTTGCTGCAAGGCGACATCACCCTGCTCTATGCCGCCCCCGAGCGGGTCACCACCCCGCGCTTTTTGGCCTTGCTGGAACAAATGCTGGCGCGCGGCTTGCTGGGATTGTTCGCCATCGACGAGGCCCATTGCGTCAGCCAATGGGGCCACGACTTCCGACCCGAGTACCGGGGTTTGACCGTGTTGCACGAGCGTTTTGCGGGCGTTCCGAGGGTGGCTTTGACGGCCACCGCCGACGAACTGACGCGCGCCGACATTGTCGAGCGTTTGCAACTGGCAGATGCGCGTTTGTTTGTCAGCAGCTTTGACCGGCCCAATATCCGCTACACCATTGTGGAAAAAAAGGAGCCCCTGACGCAATTGCTACGCTTCATTCAGCGCGAACACACCGGCCCAGATGGCAGCGACAGCGGCATTGTGTACTGCCAATCGCGCAAGCGGGTGGAAGAAGTGGCGCAAGCCCTGGTGCAACACGGCTTGCTGGCCTTGCCCTACCACGCGGGCATGGATGCCAGCACCCGGCAACAGCACCAAGACCGGTTTTTGCGCGAAGAAGGCATGGTGATGGTGGCCACCATTGCTTTTGGCATGGGCATCGACAAACCCGATGTGCGATTTGTGGCGCACATGGACATGCCCAAAAACATCGAAGGCTATTACCAAGAGACCGGCCGCGCCGGGCGCGATGGCCTGCCCGCCCAGGCCTGGATGAGCTACGGCCTGCAAGACGTGGTCAACCAGCGCCGCATGATCGACGAAAGCCCCGCTGGGGAAGCGCACAAACAAATCATGCGCGGCAAACTCGATGCCCTGTTGGCCTTGGCCGAGGCCACCGATTGCCGTCGCGTGCGGTTGCTGGCCTATTTCGGCGAGTCCTATGCGCCCGAAAAAGGGGCTAATCCCCGCCTGCGCTGCGGCAACTGCGACAACTGCTTATCACCGCCCGACACCTGGGATGCCACAGAGGCTGCGCGCATGCTGCTCTCCACCGTCTACCGCGTGCAGCAACACTCGGGCATGCAGTTTGGCGTTGCCCACACCCTGGACATCGTGCGCGGCAAACGCACCGAAAAGGTTTTGCAACATGGCCACCAGGACCTGAGTTGCTTTGGCGTGGGACAAGGCTACAGCGAGGCCCAATTGCGCAGCGTGCTGCGCCAACTCGTGGCCACCGAGGCGATAGGGGTGGATGCCCAGGCCTACAACACCTTGTATTTGACCGATGCCTCACGCGCCATCCTCAAAGGCACCCACCGCGTGACCTTGCGCCACAGCCACGAACGCGCCATTGATCGCAAACCCCGCCGACCCGAGACTGCGCCAGGTTTGCCCGCGCTGGATGCGCTCTGCCAAGCACGTTTGCAGGCGCTCAAAGCCTGGCGAGCCGAAGTGGCACGCACCCACAATTTGCCTGCTTATGTGATTTTTCACGATGCCACACTGCACGCCATCGCCCTTTTGGCACCCTCCAGTTTGGAAGCCTTGCAAGACATCAGCGGCATCGGCCAGAAAAAACTCCAGGCCTACGGCCAAGAAGTGTTGCGCGTGGTGGCGGCGCACGCCTTGGTTTAAAATATCTCAACTTTGGCAACTTGGAATAACCATGTCTGACCCACACGCCCAACCCCATCACCAAGCTGACGCACCTGAGGATGTGGTCGAGGGCATTGTTCCCTTGATGCCCATTGTGTTGCCCGTTGCCGGCGGTGTGCTGATTTTCCTCCTCGCCTTCATAGCGGTATTCATGGCCTGAGTGTCTCCCGCACCGATCAACGGCCCCGCAGCGCGGGGCTTTTTTTCACCCCTGGCCGACCGCGAGACCCCCAATTTCGCCAGGCAAAGCCGCCATGCCATGGGAACACATAAGGTTATGCATTTTTTGCATGATAGTGTCGGGCATGCTGTCAAGCGCCTGCCTAGAATCGCCCCCACCTGTTGCCCCGGGGTGGTCACCTTGCGACCTGGGGGTTGCTTGAGGTCAGCCCAAACAAACCCGCTGTGCGGTTCGTTGGCTGACCTGAAACAACCTTCGACGGAGCACACATGAACGCACCCTACACACCGGGCCTGGGCTTGAATGCCCCCCCCTTTGTCCAGCACGCCACATTGGTGGCCTGGGTGAGCGAAATCGCCGCCCTTTGCAAACCCAACGCCATTCACTGGTGCGACGGCAGTCAGGCCGAATACGACACCCTGTGCCAGCAATTGGTGGATGCGGGCACCTTCCAGCGGTTGAACCCTGCCAAGCGGCCCAATTCGTTCTTGGCCAAGTCCGACCCCAGCGATGTGGCGCGGGTGGAAGACCGCACCTTCATTTGCACCGACCACCAAGAAGACGCTGGCCCAACCAACAACTGGATCGCACCCGCCGAAATGAGAGGTATCTTGCATGGCTTGTTTGACGGTTGCATGAAGGGCCGCACCCTGTACGTAGTGCCCTTCAGCATGGGCCCCTTGGGCAGCCCCATCGCCCACGTGGGCATTGAACTGTCGGACAGCCCATATGTGGCGGTCAACATGAAGATCATGACCCGCATGGGCCGAGCCGTGTATGACGTGCTAGGCACTGACGGCGAATTCGTGCCCTGCGTGCACACCGTGGGCGCACCCTTGCAAGCCGGCGAAAAAGATGTGGCCTGGCCGTGCAACAAAACCAAATACATCGTTCACTTTCCCAAATCCCGCGAAATTTGGTCCTATGGCTCGGGCTATGGCGGCAATGCCCTGTTGGGTAAAAAATGCTTTGCCCTGCGCATCGCCTCCAATATGGGCCGAGAGCAGGGCTGGTTGGCAGAACACATGCTGATCTTGGGCGTGACCAATCCGCAAGGCAAAAAGTACCACGTGGCGGCGGCCTTCCCCAGCGCCTGTGGCAAAACCAATTTCGCCATGTTGATTCCGCCCAAGGGCTTTGACGGCTGGAAGGTGACCACCATCGGCGACGACATCGCCTGGATCAAGCCCAGTGCCGTCGGCAAA